>JANLYK010000518.1:0-10228 GCA_031365595.1 Chloroflexota bacterium
ATCGGCGCCCGCGACGCCACGACCCCGATGACACCGCCCTCCCACCCACCCTCACGCTGATCACCGCGCACAACCGAAGGAGCAACCCACATGACCGTTCCCGGATACGCCACCGACGTCCTCGTCGATTCGGACTGGGCGAAGGCCCACCTCGACGACCCGACCGTCCGATTCGTCGAAGTCGATGTCGATACGACCGCCTACGACCAGAGCCACCTGCCCGGCGCGGTCGGCTGGAACTGGACCAGCCAGCTCGCCGACGGGGTTCGACGCGACATCGCCAGCCGTGAGGAGTTCTCCGAGCTCCTCGGCGCGTCGGGCCTCGGGCCCGACACGACGATCGTTCTCTATGGCGACAACAACAACTGGTTCGCCGCGTGGGCGTACTGGCAGCTGAAGCTGTTCGGTCACCGCGACGTCAGGATCCTCAACGGCGGGCGCAAGTTCTGGCTCGACAACGGCCTGCCGCTCTCGACGGACGCAGCGTCGGCCCCGGCGACGACCTACGACCTGCCCGAGCCCGACTTCAGCCTGCGCGCGTTCCAGTCGGACATCCTGCCGCGCCTCGGTGCAAGTGACTTCGCCCTCGTCGATGTTCGCTCGCCGGCTGAATTCAGCGGCGAGGTCATCGCGCCGCCCGGCATGTCCGAATCGGCCCAGCGAGGCGGCCACATCCCCGGCGCGGCGTCGATCCCGTGGGCCCAGACGGTCCGCGAGGACGGCACGTTCAAGAGTCACGACGAGCTGGCCGACCTGTACGAGGCGAAGGGCGTGACGCCCGACAAGGACATCGTGGCCTACTGCCGGATCGGGGAGCGCTCCAGCCACTCATGGTTCGTGCTCCACGAGCTCCTCGGCTACCAGCGGGTCCGCAATTACGACGGGTCGTGGACCGAGTGGGGCTCGAAGGTCGGGATGCCGATCGAAAAGCCCCTCCCGGCGGCCGTCTAGTCGCTGCTTAGAGCAGGCCGGGGCTCGGCACGAGGCGCTCCGGGTCGACAAGATCGCGATCGGATGCCATGAACTGATCGCGATCCACGACATGGAAGCCGGCGTCGAGCAGCGGCCGGAGCGCCGGATGGGGCCCGAGCAGGCAGACCAGCACGTCACCGGCGCCTGCCGCGCGAGCCATGGCCGCGATCGTCGCCGCGGCCGGATCGGCGGCCGGGTGGATCACGAGCCGGTCCAGCACACGCGTCGTCACGAGCTGCCGGTTCCGGGCGTGGCCGAACGCGACCACCGCCCCGTCGTCGTGGATCGTGAACGTGTCGGCGCCGGGCATCGTGGCCCAGTAGCGATGGTCGTCGGTCCGGTCGTGGCCGGTCCAGGCGAGTTCGAGGTCGCGCAACTCGTCGGCGCTCGCATCACGCGCCGTCAAGCCGTCGCCCACCCGCGGCAGGAGACCCGCCGCCCCCTGGACGTAGAGGCTCGGCCAGAGCGGCGTCATCCCGGCCCGGACGTAGATCGGGAGCGCCCGCGGATCCTCGGATGCGAACGTGGTCCGCGGCCGATCGCCGTCGAGGACGGCCGCGAGGAGCGGCTGCCCCAGGCCTCGTCCGAGGTGATCGGGGTGGACGAACAGGTCGGCCAGGTGGACGGAGCGGCCGGTGTCCGCGGCCGAGCCGAACCCGACGATCTCCCCATCGACCTCGGCGACGCAGGTCCGGCCGCGCGAGATCAGGTAGCGCATGTACGGCCCGACGATGTCGGCGACGACGACAGGGCCATCGTTCTCGTGGCCAGCGAGGATCGCCCGGATCGACCCGAGATCGTCGTCCGTGGCCGGGCGAATCGCCGCGTCGAGGCGCAGCCGTCGAGAGTCGACCGTCATCCGACAACCCCCGCCGGTCGGCCGAACCGGCCCATCGTCTCGAGCAGCCGGTCATGGGGCAGGGCATGGGCCGTGATCCCGTCGCGGCCGGTCATCGTGGCCGCCCCGACGAGGGCGTTGACGATCGCCTCCTCGGTCGCCTCGATCGTGGCGTCGAACAGCGCGCCGATCGCGAAGTCGTTCAGGACCCGGATGTCGACCGTGACCCGCGGGTCGACCCGGAACGAGGTTCGGGGCAGCGTCCGGTTGCCGGTCGCGAAGCACAGGAACAGGTCGCCGCTCGAGTGCGCACCGGTGCCGCCCATCCGGGCGATCCCGAGGCCCGCTCGCTGGGCGAGACGCTCGCACTGGTGGGGCAGGAGGGGCGCGTCGGTGGCCACGATCACGATGATGGAGCCCGAGCCCGGAGCTGCCTCCGTCGGCGGTGAGTCGTCGTCGACCACGGCGCCGTACGGGCTCGGGACGTCTTCGATCGGGATCGCCTCGCCGACCGGGACGCCGTCGATCCGGAGCCAGTCGCGCCGGCCGTAGTTGGCCTGGACGAGGACGCCGACGGTGAACCCACCGGAGCCCTCGTCGACGACTCGCGACGCGGTCCCGATCCCGCCCTTGAACTCGTGGCAGACCATCCCGGTCCCACCGCCGACACCGCCCTCGGCGACGGGCCCGCCCCCCGCGGCCGCGAGGGCCTCGTCGACATGGTCTGCGCTGACGTGGAAGCCGTCGATGTCGTTGAGCAGCCCGTCCCACGTCTCGCCAACCACGGGCAGCGCCCAGTAGGACGTCCCGTACGGGAGCGTCCGGACGGCATTGCGGATGATCCCGTCGCGGACGACGCCGACCGAGTGGGTGTTCGTGATCCCGATCGGGCCGGTCAGGTGGCCGGCCTCGCGGATCCACTCGAGGCCCGTCAGCTCCCCGTTGCCGTTCAGGCGATGGCTGCCGGCATAGATCGGCTCGGTCCAGACGTCGCCGTCATGGGGCACGATGATCGTCACGCCGGTCCGGACCGGGCCGGTGCCGACGACGAGCGGCCCGTCGCCGCGAATGATCGTCGCGTGCCCGACGCGGACACCCGCGACATCGGTGATCGCGTTGTCCGGTCCCGTCCGCCCCCGCCCGATGACGATCCCGAGGTCTCGTGCTCGCACCCGTCGGGCCTCCTGTTCGTTCGCGCGGCGCGTGCCGCACCTGCGCCGCACTGGCGCCTGACCGCACTGGCGTCTGACCGCACTGGCGTCTGACCGCGCCGGATCCGTGCCGGGCGCGTCATCCCTATGATCGCCGGGTGATCCACGTCGTGGGCGACCGTTCCGTCTCGCCGTCCCGCTCCGTCCGGCTCGAGCCGCTGCCGGAGATCGCCGACGCCCGCCCGATCGACATCGCCGAGGCGCTTCGCGACCTGCCCGGCCTGGTCCTGCTCGAAAGCGCTCGTCCCGGCCGCAACGCCCGCTGGACCTACCTGACGGCCGATCCGGTCGCGGTCCTCGCCGAACCCGCGGTCGGTGGCGATCCGTTCGCGGTGGCGCGACTCCTGCTGGGCCGGCTCACCGCGGGCGACCCGCCTCGCCATCGCGGCCTGCCCGACGCCCCGCCCTTCCTCGGTGGGCTCGTCGGATACCTCGGCTACGAGCTGGGCGACGTCCTCGAGCGCCTGCCGACGCCGCCGCCCGACGACCAGGACCTGCCCGTGCTCCGGCTCGCCCTCCACGACTGGACGATCGCGTGGGACCGGCGGACCGGCGGGGCCTGGCTGGCCGGCCGAGCGCTCGACGGCGATCCGGAGCGATTGACCCGACGCCTGGCCGAGGTGCGGGCGCGTCTCCGACCGAGCCGGATCGCCCGGGCGGCGAGTCGGGCCGCGGCGGCCGGGCTGGACGGCAGCGGAGCCGATCACGCGGGAAGCGGCGGGATCGGCGACGAGCTGGCCTTCACCTCGTCGCTCGATCGGGCGACCTACGAGCGCGGCGTCGAGACCGTCCGCGCGCGGATCGCCCGCGGCGACATCTACCAGGCGAACCTCACCCGACGCCTTGCGACGCCGTTCGACGGCGACCCGTGGCCCCTCTACCGCCGCCTCCGGACGGGCGACCCGTCGCTGTTCTCGGCCTATCTGGATCTTGGCGGTGGCGCGCCGGGTCATCGTTCCGTGCTGGGCAGCGCACCGGCCCGGCCGCGGGCGCTCCTGTCGGCCTCGCCCGAGCCGTTCCTCGGCGTGTCGGCGGGCGGGGTCGTGTCGTCGGATCCGATCAAGGGCACGCGACCGCGGGGTCGGACCCCAGCCGACGATCGCGCTCTGGCGCGCGAGCTACTCGCCTCGGCCAAGGACCGGGCCGAGAACGTGATGATCGTCGACGTCCTGCGCAACGACCTCGGCCGGGTCTGTGTCCCGGGCACCGTCCGGGTGCCGCGCCTCTGCCGGCTCGAGCGGACCGCGACCGTCCAGCACCTCGTCTCGACCGTGACCGGCCGTCTCGCGCCCGGCCGGGACGCCTTCAACCTGCTTCGCGCGGCGTTCCCGGGCGGCTCGATCACGGGCGCCCCGAAGATCCGGGCGATGGAGATCCTGCGCGAACTCGAGCCGACCCGGCGCGGGCCGTACACGGGCGCCCTCGGCTGGATCGGGCCGGACGGGGCGATGGCGACCTCGATCCTGATCCGGACGCTCGTCGCGGACGGGACGCGGCTGACCCTCCACGTCGGCGGCGGGATCACCTTCCAGAGCGACCCCGCGGCCGAGTGGGACGAGACCGTCGCCAAGGCGCGTGGCCCGCTCGGGGCGATCGGCGGGCGCGAGGTCGGCAGCGAATGAGCGGCGCTCCCTCGGCCGCTCCACGACACGTGTGGATCGCAGGTCGGATCGTGCCGGCCGGAGAGCCGGTCCTGACCGCATTCGATCGCGGGTTCCAGCTCGGCGACGGGGTGTTCGAGACCCTCCGCGCCCGTGGCGGCCGGCCGACCGAGCTGGCGGAGCACGCCGAGCGGATGCGGCGGTCCGCGGCCGGCCTCGCAATCGACGTGCCCGACGACCTCGACACGCTTCTGGCCACAGCGATCGACGAGCTGCTCGCGGCGGAGGGCCTGGCCGGCGCCGACGGCGACGCCAGCGTCCGGATCACCGTCTCGCGCGGCGCGTTCTTCGGTCGCGGCCTCCTCCCGCCCGACGAGCATCCCGAGCCGACGATCGTCGTCCAGGCGTGGCCGGTCCCGCCGACCCCGCGCGCCCACCTCGAGGTCGGGCTCCATCTCGTCTCGAGCTCCGTGCGGCGCGACCCCGAGAACCCGCTCAACGCCTTGAAGACGACCTCGCGCGCCGACTACGTCTACGCTCGGGTCGAGGCCCGCACCGCCGGCGCCGACGATGCCCTCTTCCTGACGATCGACGGCTACCTGTCGGAGGCGACGTCAGCAAACCTGTTCCTCGTTCGCGCCACGGTCGACTCATCGGAGCTGGCGACCCCATCGCTGGGCTGCGCGATCCTGCCGGGGACGACCCGCGACTGGATCCTGCGCTGGGCAGCGGGCGCGGGCCTCCGGCCGATGGAGGGGCTGCTCACCACTCGCGACCTGCACGAAGCCGACGAGGCATTCCTGTCGAGCAGCGTCGCCGGCATCCTGCCCGTGACCCGCTTCGACGGCGCACCGATCCGCGACGGCGTCCCGGGTCCCTGGACGCTCCGCGCTCGCGCCGACCGCGAGGCAATCATCCGGGGCGACGAGGCCGCCGGCTAGGTCGGTTCGGCGCGGGTTCGTGCTTCGGGATGTGGGATGGCGATGACTCGAAGCCCGTCGATGCCGACGAAGTCGTCCGGGTTGCTCGTGAACAGCGCCAGGCCGTTGGCGATGGCCGTGGCCGCGATCATCGCGTCGTAGGCCCTGGCCGCGGGCTTCCGACCGGATCGTCGCAGCGAGGCCGCGACCTGCCCGAAGGCACGAGCAGCCGCCGTGTCAAAGGGGATGGCATCGAAGTCGGCCTCGGCCTGCTGGAGGTGCGCGAGGCGGGCGGCGCGCTCGACTTCGTTCGTGGCGACGAGTGGGCCGACCGACAACTCGGCCAGCGTGACCGCCGAGATCAACGGCTCGTCCGGTAGCACCGAAGGGTCCCGCAGTCGCGACAGGAGGATGACCGCGTTCGTGTCGAGCAGGCCGCGCAGTTCGGCCATCAGAGACGAGGATCGAGCGTCGCGTCGATGTCGGCACGAAGCATGTCGGCGTCGATGCTCGGCAGCCGCCGCCAGCGCTGCAGGAGCTGGGCGGCGGACAGGCCGCTGGCCGGCAGCGGTCGAAGCTCGGCGACGGGCCGCCCGCTTCGGGTGATCGTCACCCGCTCGCCGGCCGCCACGCGGTCAACGACATCGCCGCCGCGATGACGCAGTTCGCGGATCGTGACGTCGGTCATGGCGCCAATGTATCACGTGTGACACACCATGTCGAGATGCCAGGCGTGGCCGGCCGTTACACTCGATCAATGACCCGCGACGAGCTCATCTCCCGGACCCGCCAGCTCGTCGCAGAGGGCGACCGGCTCCAGCAGGACCCCACGCTGCGCGGCCTCCAGACCTGGCTCCAGCTCAGCGACGACCTCCTCGTGTCGGCTTGGGGCTCGATGGACCGCTACCACCTCGCGTGGCTGATGGTCGGCAAGCCGAAGCAGATCGTCCGCGGCCGGCCGCTGACGCCCGACGAGGAGGCCGCCTACGTGCGCGAGGTCGCCGAGACCAAGACGTCGGCGCTGCGGATGAGCCTCGACGCGGTCGATCGTCAGGGGATGCCCTTCGTCGGCGAGGAGAAGGGGATGGCGCCGGGCCAGGGGATGGGCTCCGTTCCGGGCACGGCCACGGGCACGGGCGCGGGGCCGGGCGACCGCACGTGAGCGCCGATGGGCGGGCGACGACCGTTGCCGTCGGCGGGCAACGCCGCGTTCCTGTCCCGGACCCCATCGCCCACGACTACCTCCTCCTCGCGCTCCGCCTCGACCAGCACACGCCCGGGCTCGTTGACGGCTACTACGGCCCGGCCGATCTCAAGGCCCGCGCCGACATCGAGGAGCTCCGGCCGGCGAAGCGTCTCGTCGCGGACGCCGTGCACCTCCTCGAGCGTGTCGCGACCGACGTCCCGGAGCCGGATCGCCGGTCCTGGCTGACCGCCCAGCTCGTCGCGCTCCGGACCCAGGCAGAGGCCCTGGCCGGCGACCCGCAGCCGTACGTCGAGCACGTCCGGCGTTGCTTCGACTGGTCGCCGGTCCGGAGGGACGAGGCCGTGTTCGACGAGGCCGCGGCCGAGATCGATGCGCTCCTGCCCGGGCCGGGGCCGCTCGCCGACCGGATGGCCGCCTGGGACGACCGGTTCGCCATTCCCCCGGATCGATTGCCCGACATCCTCGCCTGGCTCATCGCGACCTTCCGCCAGCGAGCGGCGACCACGTTCGGCTTGCCCGACGGCGAGGATCTCCGGGTCCGGCTCGTCACCAGGCAGCCGTGGACCGGCTACAACTGGTACGACGGCGGACTCCACTCCCGCTTCGACCTGAACATCGATCTGCCGACCCGCGCCGCCGAGCTGATCCATGTCGCCGCCCACGAGACGTACCCGGGCCACCATCTCGAGCACGCGTGGAAGGAGACCGAGCTCGTCGAGCGGCTCGGTCGGCTCGAGTCGAGCATCCTCCTGATCAACACCCCGGAATGCCTCGTCAGTGAGGGCCTGGCGGACCTCGGGCATCGGTTCGCCTCGCCGGCGGCCGACGAGCCGGATCTGCTTTTTGAGCTGTACGAGCGGGCCGGGCTGGCCATCGCACAGGATCCGGCCGGTGCCCGGGCCGCCGCGACGACAAGCGTCGCCCTCGCGGTTCCGCGCCGGCGCCTGAGCGAATCCCGGGTCAACGCTGCCCTGATGCGCCACGCCGACGGCAACTCCCACGAGGAGGTCCTCGCCTGGCTGGAGCGAGCCGGGCGGTTCGCGCCGTCGGTTGCGGCCAAGCGCCTCGAGTTCATTGAGCACCCACTCTGGCGGACGTATGTCTTCGTCTACCACGAGGGTGAGGCCCTCCTCCGGCGCTGGCTCGAAGCCGTCCCCGAATCGGAAGGAGCCGCCCGATTCGGACGGCTCCTGCGCGAACAACTCAGCCCGTCGGCCATCGCAGCCGAGCTGGATCCGGCGGCCGCCTGACCGTCAGGCGAGTCCGCGGCGCAACACGATCCGGTCCTCGCCATCCGCCTCGTAGTCGGGGAAGGCCGGGGTTCCGTACAGGTTCTGGCTGCCCGGACCGTCGTCCGGCCGGAATTCCAGGGCGCGGAAGAAGGCGATGGGGATCGGGTCGCCCGGCCAGGCAAGAGCGGTGACCGTGCGGGCGCCGCCGGCCGCGGCATCGGCCAGGAACGATTCGACCATCGCCCGGCCGACCCCGCGCCGGCGATGACTCGGATGGACGCCCACGAGATGAAGGACCGCCTCGCCGGTGTGATCCTGGCTGCGGTAGCCGATCAGGAAGCCGATCGGCGCGCCGTCCTCGTCCTCGGCGATCCACGAGGTCGAGGCGACGTGCCGGAACCACGCCCGAACGACGAGATGGCGGACGCGTCGGCCGCCGAACCACTCGTCGACGAGGCCGACGAGCCGGGGCTGATCCGCCTCGATCGGGTGTCGGTAGGTCATCGCGAGGCCGCCGCGGCGAGGCCGCCGCCGGCGAGGAGCTCGAGGACGACGAGCGGCCAGCCCTGGACTTCCTGGAAGTAGGCAACCGGGTCCATGACTCCGCCCTCGACGCGTCCGAACGCCCACATCGCGAGCAGGCCGACGGCGATCGCGCCGAGTCCGACGAGACCGGCCCGAAGCGGCGGCGAGACGAACGTCCCGATCAGCCAGCCGATGACGGCCGCGAGGACGACCAGCCCGGCGGTCACCGCCAGGATCCCACCGAGGATGACGAAGGCAATCGCACCGCCGAGGATGATCGCGGCGGGCACGAGCACGCCGGCCAGCGGGTCTGCGGCGGGCGGCGGCGCCAGCGCCGGGTAGCGCTCGCTGGGCGCGCGGTCGAGCAGCGGTCGGCGCTCGCCGGGCTGGGGCGTGGGCATCGTCACTCGAGCATCGTATCGCCGAGCTCGCGTCCGGAGCATCGCGCGACCGGCGGCCCGCGCCGGCCCCGCCGGAACCACGCTCGAGCCGTGGCGGCGCCTCCGACCGCGCGCTAGACTGCCGAACGTGAGCCATCCCTCCCTGGGCCTGCCGCCGACCGATCGCATCTCCGACCTGCCGCCGGCCGCGGCCCGCGTCGCCGCTGCCCGCGACCGCCTCGCCGGGCGCGCCCTCGAGATCGCGATCGATCGCGATCCGACAATCCGCGAACGCCACGACGAGCACGCGGTTCGGCGCCTCCTGCGCGACACGGCCGTCCTCGTTGATCGCGTCGTCGACGCCCTCGCCGCGGGTGATCCCGGTCCAGCCCGGGCGTTCGCGGACGCCACGCCGCCGGCGTATCGCCGGCGCAAGGTGCCGATGGACGACCTGATCACGATCAGCCGGAGCATCCGTGACGCGATCGGGGCCGTCCTGCCGACCGCCGACATGGACCCGGTCGACGAGGCGGTCGAGGCGATGGTCGAGCGATTCGCGTGGCACGGCCGGATCGCCGGCGACGGGCGCAAGAAGAACCGCCTGCTCCAGGCGATCTACAAGGGCGCCTGAGCGATGACGATCAAGTGGGTCCAGGTCGATCCGCTCGTGATGAACGCCGAGCCGTTCTGCTATGGCTCGCGACTGACGGTCCGGCAGCTGCTCGAACTGCGCGCCAGCGGCTACGACCTGGCCCGCCTGACGAAGGACCACCCCGAGCTGAAGCGGGTCGGGATCGCGGCGGCCTACACGTACGCGGCCGACCATCGCGATCGCTATGCCGACTTCTTCGAGGACGACGGCTCGATCGCCGGGCCCGGCTACAGCGAAGCCGAGGCGACGGGTCTGCCGGAGCAGTACCGGCGGCCCGGGATCGTGATCAAGTCCGGCTCCCCCGCGACGGTCGGCTGACCCGGCCGTGCCGAACGTCGGTCCGTTCGAGATCGTCCTCGTCCTGACCTATGTCATCGTCGTGATCGCGATCATCGCCCTGCCGATCTTCGTCCTTCGCGAGATGCGCAGCAGGGGGAGCCAGCTCGACCGGATCGAGCGCCGCCTGAACGACCTCGACGGCCGCGGCGGCCCACCCGACCCGCCCTGAGGGGCGGATCCGGGGCTCGGTGGTAGGATCGCGGCGATGACCGATACGACGACCGACCCCTCCGCGCCCGGCGCGCAGGCGTCCGCTCCCGACACCGACCCGCCCGTCGCGTTCGACACGTCCGCCGACGGCGCCGCCTTCGACCCCCAGCGGCGCGCCACCGAGCTCGCGATCCTCGACGC
>JANLYK010000519.1:0-18700 GCA_031365595.1 Chloroflexota bacterium
CCCTCATGAACTGGGAGACCGGCTACGGAGACTGGGTCGCCGATCCGGTCTGGGACACGCTCCGCGTGCTGCCGTGGCTCGAGAAGACCGCGCTCGTCCTGGGCGACGCGACCGACGAGGAGACCCACGCGGAGATCCCGATCGCGCCGCGAACCATCCTCAAGCGACAGGTGGACCGGGCCACCGGCGCCGGCTTCGCAGTCAAGGCCGGCTCCGAGTTCGAGTACTACGTCCTCAAGGAATCGTGGGAGGAGTCGGCCAAACTGGGCTGGGGGATCCCCCAGCGGTTCGGCTACTACAACGAGGACTACCACCTCCTCCAGGCGACCAAGGCCGAGCCGCTCCATCGGCTGCTCCGCAACCAGATGACCGAGGCCCGGGTCCCGATCGAATTCTCGAAGGGCGAGGCGGCGCCGGGCCAGCACGAGGTCAACATCCGCTACGACCACGTCCTCGAGTCGGCCGACCGGAGCGTGATCTTCAAGCACGGCGCGAAGGAGATCGCGTACCTCAACGGGTGGGGCATCACGTTCATGTCGAAGCCCGACCACACGTGGACGGGGTCGTCGGGCCATCTCCACATGAGCGTCTGGAACGAGGATGGGTCGAAGTCGCTGACGTTCGACCCAGACGCCGGCCGTCCCTACGGCATGTCCGACACGATGGCCCGGTTCATGGCCGGGATGATGGCGTTCTCGCGCGAGCTGTCGATCTTCATCGCCCCGAACATCAACTCGTACAAGCGCTATGCGTCGCTGTCGTGGGCGCCGGTCAACATCGTCTGGGGCCGCGACAACCGGACGACCGGGTTCCGGGTCGTCGGGCACGGGCCGTCGCTCCACGTCGAGGATCGCTTCCCGGGCGGCGACATGAACGCCTACCTGACGTATGCGGCGATGATCGGGGCCGGCCTGTACGGGATCGACCACGAACTGGAGCCGCCGGCCGAGTTCAAGGGCAACGGCTACATCGCCAAGGACGTGCCCCGGATGCCGCGCGCCCTGTATGAGGCGATCGCCGCGCTTGAGACCAGCGAGGCCGCCGTCGAGATCTTCGGCCAGGACGTGGTGGACCACTACCTGAATGCTGCCCGGGTCGAGCAGCAGACCTACGACTCGATCGTCCACAACTGGGAACGCGAGCGCTATCTGGAGCGAAGCTGATGATCGCCACGCTCGCGGCCGGGTCGGCCGTCGTGTTGTTCGTCCTCGCGACCATCCTGATGTCGCTGTCCGGGTTCGACCGAGGTGCCGCCGTGGCTGGACTCGTGGGCCTGGCCTGCCTGTCGGTCGCAGTCGCCGCGCTCGCCGTGGATCGTCGGCCGCACTGACTGGCTGCGGTCCGGGACGGCCGGTTCCGAGCGCTCAGCCCCTGGGCGTCGCGCCGGCGGCCCAGATTCCACGATCGTCCGCGTAGTGCGGGCCGACCGCAGCTTCGCGAGAAGTGTGGCCGGCAGCGACGTGATGGCGACGGATGTTCTCGAGCGCCGTCCGCCCAACGAGCGTGACCAATCTGGTTCGCATGGACTCACGCTCGTCGCCCGCGAACGATGGCCCCCGCCAGAGCTGCAGAAATGCGGCTTCGACGACATCCTCGGCGCGGGCCGGATCGCCGATCATGCGCAGGGCCAGACCGTAGGCAAGGGATCCGTGATCTTCGTAGGCGGTCTTGAGTGCCGTCATGAGCGTGGATCCCTGCTGGCTCGATCGACCGAGAGCAGTCGCCTCGACCGGCGCGCTGTCAGCCACCGGGCCGGAGTGTCCCGCTGAAGACCTGCCAGGCGAGGAGCGACTTGGCGACCAGGCTCAGGACCATGTAGGTCTTCTCGCCGGTCAGGTCGTCGCGCCAGCGACCGATCCGCCGATACTGGAGGACCATGACGATCGCGAACACGTTGAAGCTGACGAAGAGCGTGCCGACGATCACGTAGACGAAGGCCGGGATTCCGGCCCCGCCCGGCAGGTCGGGCTGCGCGCCGTATGCCAGCAGGATCGAGAAGATCCCGATCCACGGCGCGATCCCGGCGATGCAGCCGAAGATGTAGTGCTTCCAGTCCGGGTCATCGCGCCGCCCCTCGTTGGCCGCTTCCATGCTCCAGCCGAACAGGATCATGGCGACGTTGCAGCCGGCGATCGCGACCAGCGCCGGCACGTCCCGGATGTACGACAGGTACGCGATCGCGACGATCATCACCGTGCTGCTGAACGCGTATTCGACCCATCGGAGCGGGTTCATCCCGCGGGCCAGCCAGGCCTCGTAGCGCGAACGGAGCGGCCAGCCGGCGAACGCATGGGCGACCGCGCTCATGGCCAGGAACGAGGCGATGAACCACGCGAGCGGCATCGAGAACAGTTGCACCTGGGTGTGCTCGATGCCGACGAACGTCCCGTTGTCGAGGATGGGTTTGACCGTCGGCACGAACGGAGCGAAGACCGCGGCCGTGCTCGCGACGGCGAGCATGAGCAGGAACTGGGCTCCGTGGAGCCCGCTGAGGACACGGTTCCAGCGGGCCAGGGATCGAGCCCGGTCGACGGGGATGGAAGCGCCAGCGGCAGTCGTCGTCATGGCGTCGTCAGTTCCCGGCCGACGGGGTCGACCGGAGGACCGGGGTCACCGGACCGTCGAAGACCAGCGTTGTGTCCCCAGCGGGCGGCGCGAGATACGTCGCGAGGCCCTCGGCGAGCGGGGTCAGGCGGCGCGGCATCCGGGCCAGGAGTGGCTCGAGATCGACCGTCGCGGGCTGGTTGATGAAATCGACCGCATCGGGGCTCAGGATCGGGGTCGGAAGCCAGGAGAGGGGGATCGCGGCCAGTTTGATCAAGGGGGTCGGGCCGGGAAGGATCGGACGGCGCAGACCCGCAACGCGGAGGGCTGTCGCGATGATGTCGCGCATCTTCATTGTCTCGGGCCCGCCCAGCTCGAAGACCTGGTTGGCGGCCGCATCGGCGGTGAGCGAGTCGGCCGCGAGGCTGGCCGCGTCGTCGATGAACACCGGCGCGAGCAACTGCGACCCGGTGTTCGTCATCGGGACCATGAACAGGCGCCGGGCAAAGCCGACGAACCGGTTCAGAGACACGTCGCGCGGCCCGAAGATCCAGGTCGGTCGGATGATCGTCCAGGTCAGGCCCGAGCCGCGGACGGCTTCCTCGGCGCGCCACTTCGCCCGGAACCAATGGCGCGGGGCGTCGGCGGCGGCGCCAGCGCCCGAGAGGTAGACGACGCGCTTGACTCCCGCCTCGCGAGCGGCAGCGATCAGCCGCTCGGTGCCCGTGGCATCGACCTCGACGAACGTCTGGTGCTTCCTCGGTGCCTCGATCGGGGAGTTCTTGAAGGCGAGGGCGATCGCGAGCGCATCCGCGCCCCGAAGCGCCTCGACGAGCCCGGCGCCCGACTGGACATCGGCCGACCGGATCTCGATCGCATCGGCCAGGCCGCCCCGGGCGTTCTCGCCGCGATGGGACAGGACGCGCACGCCGTGCCCGCGTCGGTGGAGCTCGGTCGCGATCGCCCCGCCCACGAAGCCTGTCCCGCCCGCCACGGCGACTGTGGTCCCGGTCGGCTTGGCCGGGGCGGCGAAGACCGTCCGGATCGTCTCGGCCCGGTGGCCGAAGATCCGCCTCAGCTCGGACCGGACCACGAGCTTGTTCGCGAGGTCACCGAGCGGCCCGAGCGGCACCTCGTACTCGATCTCGTCGTGGACCAGGGTGCCGCCGGGCACGGCCTCGAACGTGTGTGTGTGCTCCCATCGCCGGTAGGGTCCGCTCAGCTGGATGTCCGCGAATCGATTCGGCGGCTCGTAGCCGGTGATCTTCGTCGTCCAGGTGAGCGGGATCCCCAGGAGCGGCCGGATCCGGTAGCGGATCTCGAGGCCGTCGCGCATGTCCCGATCCTCGGTCAGGAACTCGAAACCCATCGACGCCGGCGTGATCCGGCCGAGATTCTCGGGCCGCGAAAAGAAGTCGAACACCTCGTCGATCGGGCGGGCGACGAACTGGCTGGCGGAGAGTCGGTGGGTGCTCATGGGTGAGTCGTCCTTGGAGAGGATGGCACGGCGACCGGAGGAGGGGTGTCCGGCGCCGTGCCTGAAGTACGCGGGTGAACCAAGTTGTCCAATGTTTGTCGAGAGTCTAGGCTCGACATCAGCGCTTGTCAAGGGTTGTTCAGGCTGTATGCTGCACGAACCATGTACACGATCAAGGAAGCTGCGGCGCGTTCCGGTGTTTCGGTCCCGGTCCTCCGGGCCTGGGAGCGGCGCTATCGAATCGTGGAGCCCTCCCGGACCGCCGCCGGCTACCGCCTCTACGACGACGCGGCGCTCGAGCGGATCCGGACGATGCGCCGGCTCGTCGGCGCGGGCTGGACGCCGAGCACGGCCGCGTCGGCGATCCTTTCGGGCGATCCACTGGCCCTGGCGGCGGGTCGACGGCCGACCAGTGACCGCCGAGTGGCCGAGAGCGCGACGCCCGACACTGACGCCGACCTGATCGACGCGTTCGTGGCGGCGGCAATCGCGCTCGATGCCGATGCGATCGAGGTCGTCCTGGACCGGATGCTCGGCGAGGGGTCCTTCGAGCGGGTCGCCGACACCGTCCTGCTGCCGGCGCTGACGGCCGTGGGCGACGCCTGGGCGGACGGGCGCCTCGGTGTGGCGGGCGAGCACGCGGCCAGTCACGCGGCGCTGCGCAGGCTGTCTGCCGCGTACCAGGCCGCAGGCCGCCAGGCGCCGAGCGACGGGGCGATCCTCGTCGGAATGCCGCCGACCGTGCGCCACGAACTCGGCGCTCTCGCGTTCAGCACCGCGGCCCGGCGGGCGCGCCTGCCGGTGCTGTACCTCGGCCCGGACCTGCCAGTCGAGGATTGGGTCGAGTCGGCGAGCGCGACCCGTGCCCGGGCTGCGGTGATTGGAGTCGTGTCGGCCGGTGACGTCCGGCCGGCCGTCGAGGTCGGCGTCGCGCTGCGCGCGGCAGACGCGGCGCTGATGATCGCGTTCGGCGGGCGGAGTGCCGGCCGGGCCGGGGAAGTCCTCGCGTCGGATCCGCGGTTTGTCGCGGGGTCGAACGGCCTCCGGCCGGATCCGCCGGTCATCCTGCCGGAGCCGCTCGCGGACGCGGTCCGGGCTGTCGAGGATGCCCTCGCCCGTCGCGCCTGACGATCAGTCGGCTCGGGTCCGGCTGCGGGCCGATACGCTCACGGTCCCGTAGGCAGCGAGGCTGCGCGCGCGAGCCATTGCGTGATCGACGATCCGCGGCAGATAGGCCCCGGGCGGCGGCTCGTGGACGTCCGCGCCCGTGATGGCCGCGAGCTCCGGGACCCAACGCCGGACGTAGTCGCCGTCGGGATCATGGCGCCGGCCCTGGAGCGTCGGGTTGAAGATCCGGAAGTAGGGCTGGGGATCCGTCCCGGTCGAGGCCGCCCATTGCCAGCCGCCGTTGTTGCTCGCCGGATCGCCGTCGACGAGGTGCTCCATGAAGTGGCGCTCGCCGACCCGCCAGTCCACGAGGAGATGCTTCGTCAGGAACGACGCCACGATCATCCGGGCGCGGTTGTGCATCCAGCCGGTCGCTTGGAGCTGGCGCATTGCGGCGTCGACGATCGGGTAGCCCGTCCGGCCGTCGCGCCAGGCCTGGATCACCGTCTTGTCGGTCTGCCACTCGATCACGTCGAAGTCGCGCCGGAAGGACTCGTGCCGGACCCGCGGCTCGTGCCAGAGTAGATGGGCGTAGAAGTCGCGCCACGCGATCTCCGCTCGGAAGCGGGCGGGGCCCGGTCCCGGCCCGCTGCAACGCTCGACGACCTCGACTGGCGACAGGGTCCCCCAGCGCAGGTCCTGGCTCAGGCGCGACGTGCCCTCCTCGGCAAGCCGATCGCGGCCTGTGTCGTAGGCACGGAGCGCGGCCGACCCCGCCCAACGTTCGAGGCGGGTCCGCGCCGCCGGCTCGCCCGGTTCGAGAAGGAGCGCGCGATCGGCCGTCGGACGCGGATCGCCAAGCAGGGTCACGATCCGCTCGCTGGTCGCGGCAACATCCGCGGCCAGGTCGCCCGTCGGGATCGCGCCGGGCGCGTCGAGCACGGCCCGGAGCGGCGCCTCGGACCAGCGCCGATGGAACGGGGAGAAGACCGAGAACGGCGCGCCGTCCGCGCGGCGGATGTCCTCCGGCTCATGGACGAGGAGCCCACGACCGGCCAGGAACCGGATGCCCGCCTGGCTAGCCGCGACGGCAACGGTCTCGTCACGGGCTCGGCCGTACGGCCCATGGTCGCGGCTGGCCAGGATCGCGTCCGCTCCGATCGCCTTCGCGAACGCGACGACCGCCGTGCGCGGATCGCCGTGGATCAGCGCCAAGCGCCCGCCGCGGTCCGTGATCCCTGTCGCGAGCGATGCCAGCGCCTCGCCGAGGAACCACGCTCGGTTGGCGCTCGCCCAGCGCCCCGCGAGCAACGCGTCATCGATCACGTAGAGCGGCACGACCCGCTCGAAGTCCTCGATCGCGCGGTCGAGGGCCGGATGATCGTGGAGCCGGAGGTCGCGACGGAACCAGACGATGGCGGTTCGGGGCATCTCGGCGATCCTAGCCCGCGCGTCGCCTTTCGGCCCCTCCCGACCGACAACGCGACGCCCCACCGACTCCCGACGCGATGGCACGACGGGCCGTGACCACTGACCGCTATCCTCGGGCGAAGCGCGCCGCCATGCGACGCGCGCGCGTCGGAATGGGAGCAGCGTGCCGCCAGAGGGATCCTCGCCAGCCCCGATCGAGCCGTCACCGGACATCGCCGCCCTTCGCGAGCGGGTCGCTGTGCTCGAGGCGCGCGAGGCGGAGCATGCCCGGTCGGAGCGGATCCAGCACGCGTTGTACCGGCTGGCGGACGCGGCCAGCGCGGCGAGCGATCTCCAGGCGTTCTATCGCGAGGTCCACGCGACCGTCGGCACGCTGATGAATGCCGAGAACTTCTACATCGCGCTGTACGACGAACAGCGCGCGGCGATCAACTTCGCGTACTACGTCGACTCGGTCGACCTCGACATCCCGGATCCGAACCTGTGGGAGCCGCTCGGGGTCGGCAACGCGCGGGGGACCACCGCCTACCTCCTGCGCCAGGGCCGACCGATGCGGATCCTGCTGGCCGATTTCGAGGAGCTCGCCGCCGCCGGCGAGCTCGAGGTGCTCGGCGTCGTGAACCCCGACAGCGAGTGGCTGGGGGCGCCCCTTGTGGCCGACGGGCGAACCGTCGGTGTCGTGGTCTGCCAGAGCTACGACGGGGCCTCGCATTTCGCGGATGGCGATCTCGACGTCCTCGCCGTCGTCGGCCAGCACCTCGGCGCAGCCCTGAGCCGGGCCCGGGCCATCGAGGAGACCCGCCAGCGCAACGCCGAGCTGGGGCTGATCAACGAGATCGGTCAGGCGCTCGCGGCCCAGCTCGAGTTCGGGGCGATCATTGATCTCGTCGGCGACCGGATTCGCGAGATCTTCGCCTCGAAATCGCTGTTCATCGCGCTGCACGATTCGGTGGCGGACACGCTGTCATTCCCGTACGACGTGGACGAGGGCGAGCGGTTCGACCGCGGGACGCTGCCCCTCGGGCCCGGGCTGACCTCGACGATCATCCGGACCGGCCGCTCGCTGCGGTTCGGGACGCTCGACGACATGATCGCCGCCGGCGCCCTCCAGGTCGGCGGATCCGATACGGAATCCTGGCTCGGAGCTCCGATCCCCGCGGGCAACCGGGTGATCGGCGTAGTCGGTCTCGAGAGCCTCCGGACGAACGCCTATACCGAGGCCGACGAGCGCCTCCTGGTGACGCTCGCGACGAGCATGGGCGTGGCTCTCGAGAACGCCCGCCTGTTCGACGAGACGAAGCGCCTCCTGACCGAATCCGACCAGCGCGCCAGCGAGCTCGCCCTGATCAACGAGATCGGTACGGCTCTCGCCGACCAGCTTGAGTTCCAAGCGGTGATCGAGCTGGTTGGCCGGCGGGTCGGCGAGATCTTCGAGGCACGCTCGGTCGCGATCGGTCTCTACGACGAAGCGGGCGCTCGGATCTCCTTCCCCTACGCCGTCGAGGAAGGCGAACCGATCTCGTTGCCCGACTCGCTCTACGGGCAGGGCCTCGTCTCAGAGGTGATCCGGACGCGATCGCCGCTCTATGTGCCCACGGATGAGGAAGGGACTGCACGAGGCGCGATCAGGTCACATCTCACGACGCAATCCTGGGCCGGAGTGCCGATCCTCGCCGGCGACCGAGTGATCGGGGTGATCGGGATCGAAAGCCTTCTCGCCTACGCGTTCGATGACGGCGACGTCCGGCTGCTGAGCACCCTCGCGACAAGCATGGGCGTCGCCCTCGAGAATGCCCGGCTGTTCGAGGAGACCAAGCGCCTCCTCGCCGAAACCAAGGAGCGAGCCGCCGAGCTGTCCTTGATCAACGAGGTCCAGCGAGGCCTCGCCGAGAGGCTCGACATCCAGGCGATGTACGAGCTCGTGGGCGACAAGATCCGCGACATCTTCGACGCCCAGGTGGTCGACATAGGGATCTTCGATCGGGAGGCCGGGCTTGTCCGGTACCCGTACACGATCGAACGAGGCGTCCGGTTCCCCGACCAGCCGGTCCCGATCGAAGGCGGGATGATGGCGCTGCTCCTCGAGACGCGGGAGCCGATCCTCATCAATCGCGATGTCGCCGAGTGGTACCGATCGCGCGAGCTCAGCGTCGTGATCCAGGGCGAGGCCGCCCGGGCGATGCTCATCGCTCCGCTCGTCGTCGGCGAGCTGGTGCGGGGCCGGATCTCGCTTCAGAACCTGGACCAGGAGGACGTGTTCACTGAGTCGGACGTCCGTCTCCTCACCACGATCGCGTCGAGCCTCGCGGTCGCACTCGAGAACGCCCGTCTCTTCGACGAGACTCGCCGCCTCCTCGGAGAGACGAACGAGCGGGCGGCCGAGCTGGCCCTGATCAACGATGTCCAGCACGGCCTGGCCGAGAAGCTCGACATGCAGGCGATGTACGACCTCGTCGGCGACCGGATCCAGACGATCTTCGACGCCCAGATCGTCGATATCGCGGTGGTCGAGGCGGAGGCCGACCTCGTCCGGTTCGTGTACACGATCGAGCGCGGCGTCCGCTTCCCCGAGGAGACGATGCCGATCATCGGGCCGCGCCGGCACGTCATCGCGACACGCCAGCCGCTCGTGATCAACCGCGACCTGTTGCGGACCGCCAGCGAGCTCGGCCAGTCCGGCGCGCAGTCCGGGGAGCAGCCACTGTCCGCGGTCTGGGTCCCGCTCCTGGTCGGGGCCGAGACGCGCGGCGTGATCTCGCTCCAGAACATCGATCGCGAGGATGCGTTCACCGATTCGGATGTCGAGCTGCTCACCACCCTCGCATCGAGCCTCAGCGTCGCCCTCGAGAACGCCCGCCTGATCGACGAGACGCGCCAGCGCCTGGCGGAGCTGGCCACGGTCAACGAGGTGGGCACCGCCCTCGCCAGCCAGCTCGACCTCGACCCGCTCATCCAGCTCGTGGGCGAGCAGATGCGCAACACCTTTGGTTCCGACATCACCTACGTGGCGCTCCACGATGCGGAGGCGGGCACGATCGAGTTCCCCTACTACGACGAATTCGGGAGCGCGACGGGCCAGGAGGCGATCCCCTTCGGCCAAGGGTTGACGTCCCGGATCATCGCCACCAGCGAGCCGCTCCTGCTCAACCGCGAGGCCGACTGGGACCAACTCGGGACGCGTGGCGTCGGGACGCTCTCGAAGTCGTACCTGGGCGTGCCGGTCATCGTGGGCGACCAGGCGATCGGGGCGATCAGCGTCCAGAGCACGCGCCAGGAAGGCCGCTTCGGCGAGTCCGACGCGCGGCTCCTCTCGACGATCGCGGCCAACGTCGGCGTCGCGATCCAGAACGCCCGGCTCTACCGCGAGGCGCATCGCCGCGGCGACGAGATGGCGGCACTCGCCGAGGTCGGCCAGGAAATCTCGGCAACGCTCGACGCCCAGGCCGTGCTGCGCCGCATCGGAGAGCGCGTCCAGTCGCTCCTCGAGGCTGACTCCTCGGCCCTTCTTCTCGCCGATCCGGACGGTCGCACCTTCCGGCCGATCCTGGCCCTCGGCACGATCGCCGAACAGATCATGGCCGACACGATCATCGAAGGCGAGGGCATCGTCGGCGACGTGATCCGGCGGCGCGCCCCCGAATACATCAATGACGTGGCCCTCGACACGCGGACGATCACGATCCCCGGGACGACCGAGTCCGATCAGGAACGTCTGATGGTCGCGCCGCTGATCTCGCGCGACCGGGTGACCGGGGTGATGGCCGTCTGGCGCGACGGCGGCCATCCGTTCGGCCAGGCGGACCTCGACTTCCTCGTCGGGCTTGCCCGCCAGGCCTCGATCGCCATCGAGAACTCGCGGCTGTTCGCGGAGGCCGGCGCCGCGCGCGCCGCGGCCGAGGCCGCCAACCAGGCAAAGAGCGCGTTCCTGGCGGCGATGAGCCACGAGATCCGGACGCCGATGAACGCCGTCATCGGGATGAGCGGGCTCCTCCTCGACACGCCGCTCGACCCGGAGCAGCGCGACTTCGCGGAGACGATCCGATCGTCCGGCGATGCCCTCCTCACGATCATCAACGACATCCTCGACTTTTCGAAGATCGAAGCCGGGCACGTGGACCTGGCCGCCGAGCCGTTCTCGCTCCGGAGGTCGGTCGAGAGCGCCCTCGACGTCATCGCCCCGACTGCCGCGAAGAAGGAGGTCGAGCTCATCTATGCGATGGGCGAGGACCTGCCCGAGGGGATCGTCGGCGACGCCGGCCGGCTCCGCCAGATCGTCCTCAATCTCCTGTCGAACGCGGTCAAGTTCACCCACGACGGCGAGGTCGAGCTCAGCCTCCAGGCGACGCCGCCGGCTCAGCCTGCTGGCAACGAAGAATGGACGATCGAGATCGACGTCCGCGACACCGGGATCGGAATCCCGCCCGACGCGATGGATCGCCTCTTTCAATCGTTCAGCCAGGTCGACGCGTCGATCTCACGGCGCTACGGCGGGACAGGTCTGGGCCTTGCGATCAGCCGGCGCCTGGCCGAGTCGATGGGCGGCTCGCTGACCGCGACGAGCAGCGGGATCGCCGGGGAGGGCAGCACGTTCCGACTCCGGATCCCGGCCCGTGCGACCGCCCTCCCGGACGCGACCCCTGCCCCGCAGCCGGGGAGCCTCGTCGGCTGCCGCGTCCTCGTCGTTGACGACAACGCCACGAACCGGCGCATCCTGACCAGCCTGCTCGGTCGCTGGGGCGTGGAGGCCACGGGCACCGCATCCCCCCTGGAGGCGATCGCCTGGATGCGGGCCGGCCGCGAGTTCGACCTCGCGGCGCTCGACCTCCAGATGCCCGAGCGCGACGGAATCGAGCTGGCTGGCGATCTGGCGGCCCTTCGGCCGGACGATCCGATCCCGGTCGTGATCCTGTCATCGGTCGGTCACCACGGCCGGACCGCACCGAACGTCCGGGCGACGCTCGTGAAGCCGGTGAAACCCTCTGCACTTCACGACGCGTTGGCGACGGCCCTCGCCGGCGACAAGGCTGCGACCAGCTCGACCGGTCCGGCACCGTCGACGTCGGTGGCGCCGGCCGAGCGGACTTTGCGGATCCTTCTCGCCGAGGACAACGCCGTGAACCAGAAGCTCGCGCTCCGTCTCCTGCAACGGCTCGGCCACGAGGCCGACGGGGCCGACGACGGCGTGGCGGCCATCGAGGCCCTCGAGGCGGCCGACTATGACCTGGTCCTCATGGACGTCCAGATGCCGCGCCTCGATGGGCTGGGGGCCACCCGCCAGATCCGCGCCCGCTGGCCGGACCGGCAGCTCCGGATCGTGGGGTTGACCGCGAACGCGATGGCCGGCGACCGCGAGGCGTGCCTCGCCGCCGGAATGGACGACTATGTCTCCAAACCCATCCGCCCCGACGAGCTGGCCAAGGCCGTCGCGGCGACACCGGGAGCGCGTGCATGACCCTCGATCCGAACAGGCCGGACGCGGCAGACGCGGCGGACGCCCCGATGACCGGTCGCGTGCTCGTCGTTGACGACACCGCGTTCAACCGCCAGCTCCTGGTCCGGCTTCTCCGAACCATCGGCCACGAGCCTCTCGAGGCGGGCGATGGGTCGGCCGCCCTGGCAATGCTCCGCGATGCGGCGACGCCGCCGGTCGACGTGATCCTGCTCGACATCGTCATGCCGGTCATGGACGGCTATGAGACGCTCGCCGCGCTCAAGGCCGACGCGGCGCTCCGCAATATCCCGGTGATCGTGATCTCGGGCGTCGACGAGCTCGACAGCGTCGTCCGCTGTATCGACATGGGTGCCGCGGACTACCTGCCCAAGACGATCGATCCGGCGATCCTGCGCGCCCGGATCTCGTCGTCGCTGAGCCAGAAGCGGCTGCTCGAGACGATCGACCGGCAGCGCTCCCAGTTGGCCCGGTTCCTCTCGCCGCAGGTGGCCGCGCTCGTCTCCAACCCGGGTGGGGAGGCGATGCTGGCCGGGCACCGGCGCGAGATCACGGCCCTCTTCTGCGACCTCCGCAACTTCACGACCTTTTCCGAGACTGCCGAGCCGGAGGAGGTCCTCGGGTTCCTTCGCCGCTACCACGCGACGCTCGGCGACCTGATCGTCCGCTGCGAGGGCACCCTCGAGCACTTCGCCGGCGACGGGATCATGGTGTTCTTCAACGACCCGGAGCTCCAGGCCGACCATGCCGCGCGGGCCGTCGGGCTGGCAATCGATATCCGCGAACGGTTCCGCGACCTGTCGGCCGAGTGGCGCCGGCGCGGGCACGTGCTCGAGGTCGGGATCGGGATCGCGACCGGCTACGCGACCATGGGCCGGATCGGGTTCGAGGGTCGCTACGACTACGGCGGCGTCGGCAACGCGATCATCCTCGCCTCGCGCCTGAGCGGGGAGGCGAAGGCGGGTGAGATTCTGCTCGCCCAGCGAACGTATGCTGCCATCGACGAGACGGCCGCGGAGCCTGCCGGCGAGCGCCAGATCAAGGGCTTCAGCCGGCCGATGGCCGTCTTCGCTGCGCTGGCCCGGGCCGGGGCCGGGGCTGACAGCGTCGAGGCCGAGGCAGGGACGACCGAGGCGTGACCGCCGGGCCGATCGACCAGGCCGCCTTCGACCGCCTCGTCGAGATGACCGGCGGCGACCTCGACTTCGTCGACGAGCTGGTCGACACGTACATCGAGGATGGGCGTGGCCAGATCGACGGGCTCCGATCGGCCCTCGAGCGGGGCGACACCGAAGCCCTCGTCCGGTCGGCCCACTCGCTGAAGTCGAGCAGTTTCAACGTGGGCGCGCTGGTCCTCGGCGACCGCTGCGGGGCCCTGGAAGAAGCGGGCCGCGGCGGGTCGGTCGGCGACGCCGCGGCACAGGTCGCCGCGATCGCCGCCGACTTCGAGGAGGCCGTGGCCGCCCTGCTCGACGCCCGGGCGACCCGCCCCGCCTGACGAGCCCTGTTCGCAGCGGCTCCTTCGATCGCTGCGCCCAGTATCTCGCGGAGCACACCGAACCGGGACCGCGCGAGTACCATTTCGCGACCGTCAGCGGACGATCACGAGGAGGCCCTGCGACCGTGCGACTCGCCGACAAGGTCACGATCATCACCGGCGCCGGGGGAGGCATGGGCCGGACCGCGGCCCGGATGTTCGCGGCCGAGGGAGCCCGCGTCGTCTGCGTGGACGTCTCCGAGGAGATGGCCGAGTCGGCCGCCGCCGAGGTGACCGCAGCCGGCGGCCAGGCGACCGCCGTCGCCGCCGACGTCTCGCAGGACGACCAGGCCCAGAAGATGGTCGATCACGCCGTCGCGACCTATGGCCGGGTCGACGCCCTTTACAACAACGCTGGGATCATGCCCGCCGCCGACCACTCGGTCATCGACACCGATGTCGAGACCTGGGACAAGGTGATGGCGGTCAACGTCCGCGGCGTGTACCTCGGCTGCAAATACGCGATCCCGAAGATGGTCGACCAGGGCTCAGGGTCCATCATCAACGTCGCCTCGTTCGTCGCGATCCTCGGCTGCTCCGTTCCGCAGGACGCGTACACGGCCTCGAAGGGCGCCGTCCTGGCCCTGACGAAGAGCCTGGCCGTCCAGTTCGCGCCGCATGGGGTGCGCTCGAACTCGATCTCGCCGGGCCCGATCGAGACGCCGCTGCTCATGGACTGGCTGGTCAAGGACGAAGCCGCCAAGCAGCTTCGCCTCGCTCGCAACCCGACCGGGCGCTTCGGCAAGCCCGAGGAGATCGTCCACGTGGCGGTCTATCTCGCGTCCGACGAAAGCCGCTGGACGAACGGATCCAACCTCGTCATCGACGGTGGCATCACCGTCAACTACTTCTGAGCGGGGTGGACCGATGACGGGCAGCGAAGCAACCCGGATCGCAGTCGGCGTGGACGTCGGCGGAAGCGGCATCAAGATGGCCGTGGTCGACGTCGAACGGGGCATTCTCGTCGGGCCGCGGCTGCGGGTCGCGACACCGCAACCGTCGACGCCGTCGATCATCGTGCCGACGATCGTCCGGACCCTCAATCGGGTACTCCGCGAGTCGGGCGTGAGCAGCCCGGCGATACCGGTCGGCGTCGGCATGCCGTCGGTCGTGATGGACGGCGTGACGAAGTCCGCGGCCAACATCGATCCGGCCTGGATCGATTACGACCTCGGCGCGCACCTCCGGTCCGCCCTCAGGACGGACGTCACGGTACTCAACGACGCCGACGCGGCCGGCCTGGCCGAGATGCGCTTCGGGGCGGGCGTCGGGGAACGTGGGGTCGTCTTCGTGCTGACGCTCGGGACGGGCCTCGGCTCGGGCCTGTTCAACGACGGCGTCCTCGTCCCGAACACCGAGCTCGGGCACATGGAGATCCGCGGCCGCGATGCCGAGCGGCGGTCGGCAGCCGTCGCCCGGACGCGGCGTGGGCTCTCGTGGAAAGCCTGGGCGAACGACCTCGACGAGCACCTCCACGCGATCGACCGGCTGTTCTCGCCAAACCTGATCATCATCGGCGGCGGGGTCAGCAAGAACGCCGACAAGTTCATCCCGCGCCTGACGATCCGGCCGCGGGTCGTGCCGGCCACGCTGCGCAACGACGCCGGGATCGTCGGGGCGGCGATGGCGGCCGCCGAGCGCTTCGTCGACGGCGACCCGACGCGCCGCTAGCTGACCGCTCAGGCGCGCTCGCGCAGGGTGGTCAGGCGCTCGGTCGAGCCGGACACGACGAGCGACTCGCCGGCGACCAGCACTCGATCCGGCGGCGGATTCGGCTCGTAGTCGGTGCCGCCATGGACGATCGCGAGGGTGAAGATCCCGTCGTCGCGGAGCTGCGCAACGGTCTGGCCGTCGAGCGGCCCGCCGGCGGCGATCTCGAGCTCCTCCATCGAGAACCGCAGGTCGCCGTGGGACAGGGCGGCATCGATGAAGTCGGCGACGCGCGGCCGGATCGCGAGCTCGGCCATGCGCCGGCCGGCCATCGTGTACGGCGAGACGACGCGATCGGCCCCGGCCTGGGTGAGCTTCGCCTCGGCGCCGACGGCATTGGCCCGGCCGACGATGAACAGGCGCGGGTTGATCGCCCGGGCCGACAGGGCAACGTACACGTTGTTCGCGTCGGAGTCGATCGTCGCGACGAGGCCGCGCGCCCGCTCGATCCCCGCCAGCTTGAGCGTGTCGTCCGACGTCGCGTCGCCCTGGACGACCAGGTGGCCGTCATGGCCGGCTCGATCGAGCGACTCCGGGAGGATGTCGATCACGACCAGCTTCTGGCCCGAGTGGACGAGCTCGCGCGCGACAGTCGAGCCGACCCGGCCATAGCCACACAGGATGTAGTGGCCGCGCAGGTCCGCCACCGTCTCCGCCATTCGCCGTGCCTCCCGTCGTCCGCTCGTCGCCTCGGCAATGACCGCCTCGGCGACGATTCCGATGCTGCCGTAGATGATGCCGACCCCGCTGATCGCAAGGAGCATGGTCCAGACCCGTTCGGGCCAGGCGACGAGCTCGCGGACCTCGCGGAATCCGACCGTGGTCATCGTGATCACGGTCATGTAGGCGGCGTCGGACACGTTCCACGAAAAGAGAACGATGTAGCCGGCGGTCCCGATGACGATCGTGGTCAGGACGACGATGATCCAGATCCGGACGTGGCGACCCTGGACGATCTCGAGAATCCCACCCAGCGACCGGACCCACGGGCGAGGTCGCGCCGGAACGAGACCGCCGATCGTCTCGACGGCGGGCTGGCGATCGTCGACCGCGTCGACGGCGGCATCGATCCGGCCAGCCTGATCGTTCATGGGCGGAGTGTAGGCGCGGTAACTCGAGGCGGGCCGGCGCGCAGGTCATAGGGCACGGGTCAGGCCGGCGGCGCCTCGGGCGCGATGACCGCGGGCGGCGCGCCGCAGGCCCAGGACAGCGACCCGTCCACAGCGAGCGGTCCGCCCCGGCCGCCCAACCGATCGTGGATGTTGTTGATCCGGCGACGCGGCCCGATGGCGCTGAACGTGAGCCGGCCGGTCGAGCCGTCGGCCGCGACCGGCCCCTCGATCGTCGAGCCGCCGACCTTGCCATACGGGGTTCCTCGCTCGGTGATCAGGCCGAAATCCGGGAGGGCGTATGCGCGGAACGTCTGGCCGCCGAATTCGAGGGTCCCGGCATTGACCACCTGGACGACGACCGGGGCCCCGTTCCGGAGCCGCCACGAGCATGCCGCGTCGACCGACCATGCCCGGTCCACGCCCGACGCGAGCGCGACGTCCATCCGACCGAGGCTGATCCCCGGCAGGTGCGCCTGGCGCAGATCGCAGGTCACATCGACCGCCACCGACAGGGTCCGGGAACCGCCGGCGCCGCCGATCGGCAGGTTGCGTGGATCGGTTGGCTGCCAGTCGACGATCGCCTGAAGCCCGAGACCGCCGCCGAGGAGATCGGGGCGGCTCTCGGTCATGGAGCCCTGGTACTCGCCGGCGGGCATCCCGTCCGGACCGGCCAGGGCGAGGCGCAGGGAGCTCATGTCGCTATGGACGAGCACGGCGCTCGACCCGACCGCGATCGTCCCGTCGATGCCGCTGAGCGTGATCGCCGCCGGATCCTCGGCGCTGATCAGGCATGTCACCGGAGCCCGCAGCGGTCCCAGCGCCGCCGGTTCGAAGGCGAGTACGGCCGTGCCCGGCAGCGACAGCTCGAACGGCGGCCCGCCGTCGTCGCGAACCTGGCCGGCGGTAGCCGGCGAGCGGCACGACCAGGCGGTGACGCCCGACACGCTGTCGATCCCGCCGCCAAACGAGGCTGCAGCCCCGGGCTGCTGGACGAGCCCGGGCAGCCGAACGACACCGGATGCGCCATCGGGAGCCAGTCGGTACGGGATGTTGTCGTCCGAGGATGCGTATTCGCCGGCCTCGCCGCCATTGATGACCGTCAGCGTCGCATTCAGAGCCGCGGGGAATAGGACGTTCACCTGCAACGCGATCTGCAGGTCGAGGTCGCCGAGATCCAATGAGACGGCGGTGACCTCCTCGACGCGCGGCCCCGTTCGACCGACGACCCACGAGCAGACGGCGGGCACCGTCCAGTCGGCGTTGATCGGGGCATCGAGATGAAGGGTGATCTGGCCTGCGGCCCAGCCCGGGCGCGCCGGCGGCGGCTCGCCGCACGACCAGCGGATCGTGCCCGTGGCATTGCCCGGCTCCGGCGGCGAGCTCGCGCTCGATGCGAAGGCTTCGTGATCGTTCGCCGTCACCGCCAGCGAGATCGTCGTCGCGCCGGCGCGACCGTTGCTGCCCGGATCGATCGGCTGGGCAACCTCGGCCAGCCAGACCGTCGCGGTCCCGCTCGTCTCGGCTCCGACCAGCGACACAAGCCCGCCGGGCACCGACCAACTGGCGCTGACCGTTCCGCGTCCGTTCGGAAGCTTGAGTCCCTCGACGCCGATGACCTCGTCGCGCCCCGCGGACCACTGGCACCAGGCGGACCCCTCGATCGCGAGCGTGGTGGGTCGGGTCAGGCACAGACGCCAGCGGCCGGTGCCCCAATCGACGGGATCGAAGCCCTGCGAGTCGCCGCCGCCACCGTCTGCCCCACCATCGAGCCCGCGGACGGGGGTCTCGTCCGGTCCGGGCTGACGGTCGAGTGCGCAGATCGCCGGATCGATCGAAACGACGTTGGCCGGCCGGGGCGTCGGCGACGGCAGCGCTGCGATTGCGCTCGGTCGGGACGACTCGGCGGGGTCGGACGGGGCGGCGCCGAGTCCAGCCAGCGCCGCCAGGCCGACCGCCAAGAGGACGACGCCGATGATCGCCGCCACGAGGACCGGGCTGCCTGTGGGCTTCCGCATGGCATCGAGACGCGTTCACCGACAGGCCCGTGACGGGCCTCGCCCGAAGGGCCGACGATCGCTTCGGGCGTACCATCATCGGACGAACCGCGGCCGCCCGCCGCCCGAGCCCATGACGAGGGATTCAACCGATGACGACCGAACAGCAGCAGACCCCGACCGTCGCGGCCGACGGCCCGACCGTCGCCCGCATGATGATCGGCGGCGAGTCCGTCGACGCCGCCGACGGCCAGACCTTCGAGGTCGTCAATCCCGCGACCGGCAAGGTGATCGCGACTGCACCTCTCGGTGGCCGCGAGGACGTGGACCGGGCCGTGG
>JANLYK010000603.1:0-1877 GCA_031365595.1 Chloroflexota bacterium
TCGTCGTCGCCCAGCTCCGGATCGTCATCGACTTGTACGCCGGCGTCCCGACGATCTTGCCGAGCCGGCTCCTTGTCCGTTGCGCGCTGAGCCGTTGCGAGTAGATCACGCCTTTGCCCGCCCAGACCGCGTCGACACCGGCCCGCGGGTCGAAGACCTTCATGGCCCTCGAGGGCTCGATCCCCATCAGGAAGACCGCGTCGCTGTGGTACGTGTGGGGATCGTCGCCGAAACCCTTCGGCCGCTGCCGAACGACGGCGCGGAGCTGCGCGCGGGTCAGGACGAGGACCGCGATCAGCTCGCTGTCAAGCTTGAACGTCTTCGGCAGGGCGTCCTCGAGCTCGCGCTTGATCGCGGCCGCGCTCCGGTCGGAGCTCAGGATCACGTTGCCGCTCGCGATGTAGGTGGAGATCTTCGTGTGACCGTGCGCCTCGAGGAGCTCGCGCAACTCGGCCATCGGCAGCCTGTTCCGGCCGCCGACGTTGATCCCGCGCAGGAGAACGAGGTACCTGGCCAGCGTCTCGCCGTCAGCCAGCAGGCCGCGGCGCCTCGCGTTCGGCGATGCGGGCGAACTTCTCGAGCTCGCCGCGAAAGCTGCCCTCGTAGGAGCCGCGCGAGAACACCCACGACGAGATCGCGGAGATGAGGCCGACCGTCTCGAACGTCTGCGTGATCCGCGTCCCGTCCGCGTCGGGTTCGAAGGTCGCGCTCGACCGGCCGCGCAGGATCCAGTTGCCGAACTTCGTGGCGAACAGCCGTGGGCGCTCGGCCTCGAGGACCTCCGTCGGGCTCTTCATCGGCCCGAAGTGGACGACGTACGTGGTGCCGACCTGGTCGACGGAGCCGGACACGTCGCTGACACCGGTCACCCCGCCGACCCATTCGCCCATCCGCTGGAGGTTGGTCCAGAGCGCGAACACGTGCTCAGGCGGAGCGTCGACGTGAGTGGAGATGGTGTATCGAGCCACGGTCTCCTCCATTGTGCATCGGTGCCATCAGACGCGGACGACGACCAGACCTGGGACATCCGCGTAGTTATCGTCCTGGGTCACCACCGGAACGCCGTGGGTGATGGCAGCGGACGTTGCGGTCCTCACCGGTCGTACCATATGAAACTCCGACTTACGGGCCGCTTCCGCGTCCCTCCAACTCGTCCGGTCCGACCGCCGGTCGCCACGGCTGCTCCACGTGCGCAAGCCAGACCAGCTCGGGGTCGAGCGCGCGCACCAGCAGTTGACCCTCGGTCCGCGGCTCGTCGAGCTCGCCGAACCAGACCGCCATGTCGCCGCCGATCACGATCGGACGCCCGCCCGTTTCGACGGCGACGATCTGGGTGCCGCGCGTGTGGCCAGGCGCCGGGACGAGTCGGATCCCGTCAAGCAACTCGAGCTCCCCGTCAACCGGCACGTAGGTGACGCCGGGCGCATCGACCCACTCGCGGATGGTGTAGTCGTCCTCGCTGCGGGCATCGTCGAGCTCCTGGCGCTGCACGTAGATCGGCTTGCCGGCGAAGAGGTGGTTGCCACCGCAGTGGTCGAAGTGGAGGTGGGTGTTGACGACGATGTCGATGCCGGCGAGGTCGAAGTCCTGCGTGCTCAACGGGAGGAGGCGGGGGTCCATATCGGCCACCGCCGCGTGCAGCTCCGTCATTCCGGTGTCGACGAGCACGCGGCCGTCGGGATGGTCGATGACGTGGACGTAGACCGGCATCAGCTCACCCTCGGCAAGCAGGTCGGCCACATGGATCGGCGTCACTCTGATCGACGCCGCGGCGTTCATCGCTTGCCGAACCCCGGGATGGCCGCGGCCTGCGTCCCCGACTGGCGGTCGTCGTAGGTCACGTCCGCGAACGGCCACGAGGTCGCGAGCCAGTCGCT
>JANLYK010000609.1:0-1610 GCA_031365595.1 Chloroflexota bacterium
CTTGCGGACTCGCGCTACGCGATCCAGGCACGACGCGAGGCGCCCGGCGCACGGATCGTCCACGGGCCACGGGACCTGGCCGCCGACTGGGCCCGGCTCGTTGCGTCCGTGGGCGTGCGCCGGGTCGGGGTCGAGGCGGCGCTCCTGCCGCACGCCGTCTGGCGTCGGCTCGAGGCTGCGGCGCCGGACGTGGAGCTGGTCCCGATCGAGGGCTGGCTCGAGACGGACCGGGCGACCAAGGAGCCGGCCGAGCTCGAGCGGGTCGCGGCCGCGTGCGCCGTCGCCGACCGGGCGCTGGCGGCCCTCCTGCCGGAGATCGTCCCCGGCGCGACCGAGCACGATCTCGCCCTCCGGCTGGAATGGCTGATGCGCACCGGCGGCGCCGAGGCGGTCGCCTTCGAGCCGACGTGCCTCGTCGGGGCCAATGCCGCTCTGCCCCACGGCGCGCCGTCGTCGGCGACCGTTCGCGCCGGCGAGGTCGTCCTGTTCGACTTCGGTGCCCAGGTCGGCGGCTACCGGAGCGACATGACCCGAACGCTGTTCGTGGGTGAGCCACGCGACCGGGACCTGGGCGTGTACGAGACGGTCGCCCGGGCCCAGGCGGCGGCCATCGCGGAGATCGAGGCGACGGTCGACGGGGAGCTGACCCTGCCCACCGGCCGGCACCTGGACGGCGTCGCGCGACGGGTCATCGCCGAGGACGGCCGCTGGCCGGCGTACGGACACGGACTCGGCCACGGGATCGGCCTCGCGACGCACGAGCTGCCCTCACTCTCGTCGGCGGCGCTCGGGACCCCTCTGCCGACGCCGACCGTGTTCTCGGTCGAGCCGGGGATCTATCTCGAGGGCGAGACCGGCGTCCGGATCGAGGACCTCATCCTGCTCGATGCCGACGCCGGTCGAGTCGAGCGCCTGACCCGGTTCCCGCGCGAGGCAATCGTCCTCCCGGGCTGATCGCGGCGACCCCAGCCAAACCTTGAACCGAGGCACACCATGACTTCCTGGCCCGGCGGCGTCGCGACGATCACGTTGTTCGTCGAGGATGTGCCCACGACGAAGCAGTTCTACCGCGACGTCTTCGGCAAGGACGTCGTCTTCGAGGACGACGACTCGGCCGTGTTCCGGTTCGGATCGATGCTCGTCAACCTCCTTCGGGCGGGCGCGGCCGGCGAGCTCGTCGAGCCCGCCCCGGTCGGCGACGCGGACGCGGGCGTCCGTTTCCAGTTGACGATCGAGGTCGACGACGCGGACGAGACGTGCGCGGATCTGCGGGCGCGCGGCGTCGAGCTCCTGAACGGCCCGATCGACCGGCCGTGGGGCGTCCGCACGGCCACCTTCCGCGACCCGGCCGGCCATGTCTGGGAGATTGCGCAGCAGAACGCCAGGTAGGTTGCCGGGGCGCGATCGTCTGGGCCATGCCCTTTTTCGGCGACATGTTCGGCTGGATCATGGTGGCGGGCTTCCTGATCCCACTCGTGATGACCGCGATGATCATCGGGGTCGTCGTCTGGACGATCCGCCGCTCACTGCCGGCTCGGGAGGATCCGGCGGTCGCCGAACTGACGCGGCGCTACGCCCGCGGCGAGATCTCGCCGGCCGAGTTCGAGGTG
>JANLYK010000620.1:0-9998 GCA_031365595.1 Chloroflexota bacterium
TGGGCCAACGCCGGCGCCCACGACGGGGACATCGCCGGGATCCTCGAGACCGCCGACGTCCTTCTCGCCGACGGGACGGAGGCTCGCCTCACCCCCGCGGAGCTGGACTTCCGGTATCGCGACAGCCGCCTGAAGCACCACCCCGCCGAGGTGGTCCTCCAGGCCACGTTCCGCCTCACCCCCGCCGACCCGGCGACGATCGCGGCCCGGCTCGACGACATCAAGCGCTGGCGGCGCGAGCATCAGCCGCTCGGGATCCCGTCGGCCGGCTCCACGTTCCGCAACCCGGCCGCTGACTCGGCCGGCCGGCTGATCGACGAGCTGGGCTGGAAGGGCCGGACGCACGGTGGCGCCACGGTCTCGGAGAAGCACGCCAACTTCATCGTCAACGATCGCAAGGGCAGCGCGGCCGACGTCCGGGGCCTGATCGACGAGGTCGGGGCGGCGGTCCTCGAGGCGACCGGCATCGCGCTCGAGCCCGAGGTCGTCTTCCTCGGTGACTGGGACGCCGCGCTGTCGACCGTCCAGGCGCCATCGAACCCGGAGACCGACCGATGAGCGACCGTCCCCCGATCGTCGTCCTCCTCGGCGGCCCGTCGGCCGAGCACGACGTCTCGATCGTGTCCGGCACGGCCATCGCCGAGGCCCTGATCGAGGGCGGCGACACCGTGCGCCAGGTCCTGATCGATCTGGCCGGCGGCTGGTGGTGGCTGCCGGCCGACCATCGGCGCGATGGCCGGCCCCAGTCCGCGTACGACGACCCGACCACTCTCGGTGCCGAGGGTCCGTGGCGCGCCGGCGCGGCGATCGAACGCCTAGCGGCCGGCGAGTCGTCGCCCCTCGTGTTCATCGCCCTGCACGGTCCGTTCGGGGAGGATGGGACGGTCCAGGCGATGCTCGAATCGGCCGGTCTGGCCTACACCGGCTCGGGCGTGACCGCGTCGGCGCTCGGGATGGACAAGGCGGTCTTCAAGCGCCTCGTCCGGGGGATCGGCCTGCCCGTCACCGAATGGCGCGAGATCCGGGCCGCCCGTTGGCAGACCGATCGCGACGCGGTCCGCACGGAGCTCGCCGCCTTTGCCGCGGGCACCGGCGACGAGCGGCTGATGATCAAGCCGTCGGGGCTCGGCTCGTCGGTCGGGATCACGCTGGCCCACGGGGCAGGGGAGTACCCGGCCGCGCTGGACGAGGCCTTCCGCCACGACACCGTGGCCCTCGCCGAGGCCTACCTCGTCGGCGCCCGCGATCTCGAGGTCAGCGTGATCGGCAACGACCACGCCCGCCTCGAGCTGTTCGGCCCGGGCGAGATCCTGGCCGGTCACGAGTTCTACGACTACGCCGCGAAGTACACGCCGGGCCTGTCCGAGACCACGATCCGGGCCGAGGTGCCCGGGGCGATGCGGGCGAGCATGCTCAAGATCGCCCGCGACGCCTACCGGGCGATCGGCGCCGAGGGGTTCGCCCGGATCGACTTCCTCGTCGCCGGCGACCAGGTGTTCCTGTCCGAGATCAACACGATCCCGGGCTTCACCCCGATCAGCCTCTTCCCGACGATGCCGTCCGCCGGCGGCTACACGTTCGGCGATGTCTGCCGGCGGGTGGTCGACCTCGGGCTCGAACGGCACGCCGGCCGAACGGTCGGCCGGCTGACGGTCGCCGATCTGCCGCGCTGAGCCGATGAGTCAGCGGACGCCTCGCCGCTACCGGACCGCGGGCGGGACCGCCCGCCGTCAGCCTCGGGTCCGGCGCGCGTCGGCGGGTCTCACGCCGATCCGGTCCGCGGCCATCCTCGCGATGCTCGGCGCGGCCGGTGCGATCTACGGTCTGGCGGCGACGCCGGCATTCGGCTTCCGGGAGCTCTCGATCTCGGGCAACGAGCTTGTGCCCGACGCCGCCATCCGCGGCGCAGTCGGCATCGCGCCCGGGACCAACCTCGTCGGACTCGACACGGGCCCCATCGCCGGGCGGGTCGCCGAGCTGGCCCCGGTCGACACGGTGGAGGTCAGCGTCGGCCTGCCCGCCACGCTCGAAGTGCGCCTCCGCGAACGCCAGCCGATCGTCGTCTGGGCGATCGGGGATCGGCGCCTCGCGGTCGACAAGGACGGCATCCTGTTCGCCGATGTCGCTGGTCCGGCGGCGTCACCCGCGGTCGTCGGAATCCCGGTCGTCCGGGACGACCGGGCGGCATCGGCGGGCCTGGCGCTCCGGTCCCGGCTCGATCCGGTCGACCTCGACGCCGCCACGCGTCTCGGTTCCCTGACTCCCAGCCAGATCGGGAGCCAGGCAGCCAGGCTCGCGGTCCGGGTCGGCGACGACCGCGGCTTCACCGTCGGCAGCGGCAGCGGCGGCTGGCTCGCAGTCTTCGGCTTTTACGTCCGAAGCCAGCGGACCCCCGACCTGATCCCGGGCCAGGTCCAGCTGCTGGCTGCCCTGCTGGCCGGCCGCGAGGCCTCAGTCCAGACCGTGATCCTCGCCGACGACCGGGACGGCACGTGGATCCCCAAGCCCACCCCCAGGCCCACGCCGACGCCGAAGCCGTCGAAGGCGCCGTGACGGATGCCGGCTGGCACCGCCTGCGCGCGTCGGGTAGCCTTGCCCAAACGCACCGGAGCGAGGTCGGCGAGGCGTGTACCTACCCCTGTTGGGTCTCGTCGTGGGCGTTGCCGCCGGATTGCTCCTCAACGTCAATGTTGGCTTCGAGTTCACGCGGTACTCGGCCGTGGCGATCCTCGCCGCGCTCGATTCGGTCCTCGGGGCCGTCCGGGCCGAGCTCGACGGCGTCTACGACAATCGGATCTTCATCAGCGGCTTCATCACGAATGCGATCGTGGCGGTGATCCTCACGTTCATCGGCGATCGGCTCAGCCTGGACCTGTACCTGGTCGCTCTGATCAACTTCGGGTTCCGCATCTTCAACAACGTGGCGCTCATCCGGCGCCACTTCGTCTAGGAACGCACAGCCGGCGGCCCGCGAGGCCCCGGCGCCATCACGCAGGAGGCAGCGACGACGACGGTGGAGAGAGAAGCGGTCCTGGTCGGGATCGATGTCGGAACGTCGAAGGTCTGCACCCTGATCGGCGAGGTGAGCCGGGACGGCCGGATGACGGTCATGGGCCACGGCACGGTCGCCTCGTCGGGCCTGAAGAAGGGCGTCGTCGTCAACATCGACCAGACCGTCCGCTCGATCGCCGAGTCCGTCGAGCGCGCGGAGCGGCTGTCCGGCTGGAAGATCGACCGGGCGTTCGTCGCCGTCGGTGGCCAGCACGTGGAGAGCCTGAACTCGCCCGGCCAGGTCGCGGTGAGTGGGCCGCGCAAGGAGGTCAGCCGCGAGGACGTCATGCGCGCGGTTGAGGTCGCCCGGGCGGTCTCGATCCCGTCCAACCAGGTGGTTCTGCACGTCGAGCGGCGTGGCTTCAAGGTCGACGGCCAGGAGGGCGTCAAGGACCCGCTCGGGATGAGTGCCCTGCGCCTCGAGGTCGAGGTCCACATCGTCAGCGGCGCCGCGACCGCGGTCCAGAACCTGTCCAAATGCGTGAACGCGGCCGACGTGAAAATCGACGAGCTCGTGGCGTCTGCCCTCGCCTCGGCCGACGCGGTCCTGTCCGAGACCGAGAAGGAGCTCGGCGTGGCCGTCGCCGACATCGGCGCCGGCACGATCGATCTCGCGATGTTCCTGGACGGCTCGCCGTTCCGGACCGCAGTCCTGCCGATCGGCGGCAACAACGTGACCAACGACCTGGCCCTCGGGCTGAAGACCTCGCTCCAGGTCGCGGAGGAGCTGAAGATCCAGCACGGGACATGCAACCTGGCCGCGGTCGACGATGACGATGAGATCACGGTCAGCGTCCTCGGCGAGGAGTCCGGCCGGACCGTCCTGCGGCGCGAGGTGTGCGAGATCATCGAGGCCCGGATGCGCGAGACGTTCGAGTTGATGCGCGCCGAGATGGCCCGCGGCGGAGCAGGGATGCTGCCGGCCGGGATCATCCTCACCGGCGGCGGCGCCCAGCTCGGCGGGACGGCCGAGCTCGCTCGCGAGGTCCTCGGGATGCCCGTCCGGATCGCCGCCCCGAACGGGATCGGCGGCCTCGTCGACACGATCCTGACGCCCGGCTACTCGACCGCGGTCGGGCTGCTCCTGTGGGGCGCTTCGACCCTGGCCGAGGACGAGCCGATGCGCTACGAGTCGGCACCGGCGAGCGGCGGGCTCGGCCGGCTGCGCGACGCGCTCCGCTCGATCTTTCCTTAGGCGGATGGGGTCGCGGAGCTCCCCCTCCGACTGCGGAGGGCGAGCGGCGGCTCACGGCTGACCATTGGAGACCCTCGAGGTCCATGTCAGGACCGGATCAGAACGGGGCTTCACCGATCTGACCGGCGCCTGCCGTCGGTTCGTCGCCGAGCGCAGCAGTGGGCGAGATGGTCTCCTGTCGGTCTTCGTGCCCCATGCGACGGCCGGGGTCGTGATCATCGAGCTCGGCGCCGGATCGGACGACGACGCCATGGACGCTCTCGACCGGCTGCTGCCACGCGACGATCGCTGGCGGCACCGCCACGGCTCGGCCGGCCACGGTGCCGATCATGTCGTTCCGCTGCTGGCCTCGCCGTCGGTCACCATCCCGGTCCTCGGCGGGGAGCTGGCCCTGGGGACATGGCAGTCGATCGCGCTTCTCGACCCCAACGCGGACAATGCGACCCGGACGGTTCTCCTGAGCTTTCTCGCGGGTTGAGCGTCCGCCAGCCGAGCGACGGGAGCGAGGCTCGATCAGCCCTTGCGGCGGGAACCGGTCCGTGGCGTGAACATCAGGGCAGCGGCGACCAGCCCGATCAGGAAGCCGATCGTGAGAGCCGGCCCGAGCCGATCCGGGGCCGCGGCGGCGGTCCTGACGACATCGGTCGGTGGAGGCGTGAGGCCGCTTCCGGGAGTCCCGGTCGCGCCGAGGACGCCGCCGTCGGGCGTCGAGTTGGGACCGCACTCGATCGAGCTCGATGCGAGCTGCTCGTCGAGCGTGAATGCGATCTCGACGACCGCCGCGCCCGCGACGCCCGTCCGTGCGGCGTCCCAGCTGTCGCTGCCGGTGCAGCCGCTGGCGGCATCGGTCCAGGTGGTGTCCTTGTGCGCTTCGATCGCGAGCTCGACCTCGGACGAGCCGTTCGGGCGGTACGGGACGCCCGCGATCGTCGCGATGCCGTCCGCGTCCGTGGTCCCGGTGAGGATCGTGGGCTCGCCGCCGTCGACGAGTGGATGGCTGACGGTGATCGTGATCGCGGCGTTCGGGACCGGCAGGAGCGTCGCGGCATCGACGAAGCGGACCGTCGCAACGCCGTCGGTCAGGTCGCCGACGCCGGCGCAGTCCGGCGGCGAGACCGACGAGGCGAGCCTGTCGAAGGTGATCGTCAGCCCATCGGCCGAGGCGACCCCGTCCACCGAGCCCGACTCCTCGCCGCGCTCGACGCAGCCGAACGTGTCGAGTTGTTCGTACGCGAACGAGATCCGCGCATCCAGGAGAACGTCCGGGGCGCCGGTTGCGGCCCTTGCGACATCGTGGAAGACGACGGCCACCTCGTCGGTCGCGACGGCCTCGAGGGTCTGGAACGGGTCGCCGCCGGCCCGACGCGCGTCGAGCTGGATCACGGCCCCGACGAGCGAGACGCCGGCGTGGCTGGACGCGGGCAGGTTGACGGTGACGGTCGCGTCGAAGGCGACGTCTGCCGGCGGGTCGGCGGCCAGGGCCGAGGTCATGCCGGTCATGCCGCCGGCGCCCATGGCGAGGGCGATCAACAGGGCGGAAGCCGCCGCCCGGATCGTGCGGTACTGAAGTGCCACGCGCGCTCTCCCCGAAGTACCAGTGCCGGTACGCTGCGCAGCATCGCGGCCGTCGTCCGTGCGTGTCCATAGGGTGCATGCCCTATCGGAATCCTTCGTCAGGATCGCTCAAAACGGTGCCCCGGCGCACCGGATGGCAAAGCTGACCCATTCCGCGGAACGTCGTCCACGGCCGGGAGCCGCCTGATGCCGATGCCCACCCGCGCGTGCCCGGTGGTAGACTCCCGGGCAACCCGAGCGACCCACAGGAACGCACCCATTGCGGGTCCATCGGCAGCAGAGCAGACACCGTCGGCCGCCTCATCCCGAGGTTCGGTCGCTCATCATCAGCCACGACTGACCCCGGAGGAAGGCGATGCCGCTGCGATCCGATTCCGAGAACTTCGCGCTCATTCGCGTCATCGGCGTCGGTGGTGGCGGCAGCAACGCCGTCAACCGGATGATCCGGGCCGAGATGATGGGCGTCGAGTTCATCTCCTGCAATACGGACGCCCAGGCGCTCCTCCAGTCGGACGCGCCCCACAAGATCCGGATCGGCGACAAGATCACGCGCGGCCTCGGGGCCGGCGGTGACAGCACGATCGGAGCGCGGGCGGCCGAGGAGGACTCGGAGAAGATCGCCCAGGCCCTGGCCGACTCGGACATGGTCTTCATCACCGCAGGGCTCGGCGGCGGGACCGGCTCGGGCGCGGCTCCGGTCGTCGCCCAGCTCGCCAAGGAGGCCGGGGCCCTCACGATCGGCGTCGTCACGAAGCCGTTCTCGTTCGAGGGCGCCAAGCGCAAGCTCGTCGCCGAGAAGGCCGCCGAGGAGCTCAAGGCCCAGGTCGACACCCTGATCACGATCCCCAACGATCGGCTCAAGGACGTCGTCCAGAAGAACACCTCGATCATCGACGCGTTCCGGGTCGTCGACGACGTGCTCCGCCAGGGCGTCCAGGGGATCAGCGACATCATCACGATGCCGGGCCTAATCAACCTCGACTTCGCCGACGTGCGGGCGATCATGAAGGACGCGGGCTCGGCGCTGATGGGCATCGGCCGGGCCGAGGGCGAGAACCGCGCTGTCGAGGCCGCCCGCCAGGCGATCGCGAGCCCCCTCCTCGAGGTCAACATCACGGGGGCCCAGGGCATCCTGTTCAACATCACCGGCTCGTCGAGCCTCAGCCTTTTCGAGGTCACCGAGGCGGCCGAGGAGATCCGGGCCGCGGCCGATCCGGAGGCGAACATCATCTTCGGGACGAGCTTCAACGAGCGGCTCGGCGAAGAGGTGATGATCACGGTCATCGCCACCGGCTTCGACGGCAACCGCAAGCGCGACACGACCCGTCACGCTCAGTCTGCCCAGCCGGCGACCGAGAACCAGTCGATCCGGGCGCCGCGCGAGCGCGACTTCCTCGAGGAGCTCGAGCGTCAACGCCAGGAGTCGAGCGATGGCGCCGCCGACGACGACCGCGAGGAGCGGCCGGCCGCCGCGGTCATGGTCCCGCGGGTCGAGCGCTCGGTCGGCGAGGCCGTCCCGGTCAAGCGCGCGACGTACGACGCCGACGACCTCGAGATCCCGAGCTTCCTCCGGCGCAAGTAGACCGGGCGGCCCGGGTCGGGCCGCCAATCGCCTTGCTCCAGCCGGATCCTGTCCACGTCGCCGCCTTCGCAGCCGCCCGCGAGCGAGTCCTCGAGCAGATCGGTGCGGCCGCCCATCGCGCCGGGCGGGACCCGTCTGCGATCACCCTGGTCGCGGTCTCGAAGACGGTTCCGGTCGAGCGTCTCGCCGCGGCGGTCGCGGCCGGCCTGACGACGCTCGGCGAGAATCGCGTCCAGGAAGCCGAGGCGAAGGTTCCGGCCGTGCCAGGCGTGATGTGGCATCTCGTCGGGCCGCTCCAGTCGAACAAGGCGAAGCGGGCTCTGCTCGCCTTTTCCGTCATCGAGTCCGTCGACACGGTCGAGCTCGCCGAGCGGCTCGATCGCCTGGCGGCCGAGGTGCGACCGGACGGGCCTATCCCCATCCTGCTCCAGGTCAACGTGGACGCCGACCCATCGAAAGCCGGGTTCGCGCCCGACGCCCTGGCCGATGCGCTGGCGCGCCTCGCCATCCTCGCGCGGCTCGACATCCGCGGGCTGATGACCGTGGGGCGGCTGGTCGAGCGGGCCGAGGACGCTCGTCCGACGTTCGCGGCGCTGCGCGACCTGTCCGAGCGCCTTCGATCCGACCCGGCCGGGGCCGCGGTCCTCGGGCCGCAGCTCTCGATGGGCATGTCCGACGACTTTGAGGTCGCGGTCGAGGAGGGGGCGACGATCGTCCGGGTCGGGCGGGCCCTGTTCGGGAGCCGGATCTGAGGGCTCGGTTCCGGCGCGCCGGCTCGTGGGACGCGCGTATCGAACACGATCGTCGCCACACGTGTCGTTCGTGCCCGTGGGACGAGCCAGGACGACCGCTTTGACCCTGATCGGAGGCCGATTGGCGTGTTCGTTCAGTCAACTCGTCGGATCGGCTCGCGGGATGAGCCATGCGCCCGCGGATCGCTCCGGGCCATTCACGCGGGCCGCGCCCGACCGGTTCTCTGACACGCCCGACCGGTTCTCAGGACGATCGCTGCTAGACTCGGACCGTGGGTGCGTTTTTCGCCAACCTCCTCCAGATCCTCTTCTTCGTGATCTGGATCCTGGTCCTCGGTCGCGTCCTCCTGTCGTGGGTCGACCCGGCGGGCCGGACGACGGCGGGCCGGTTCGTCATCCAGGCAACCGAGCCGATCCTCGGGCCGATCCGGCGAGCTCTCCCGCAGACCGGCGCCCTCGACTTGTCGCCCCTCATCGTCCTGATCGTGCTGAGCGTCCTGTGGCGCCTGATCTGAGTCCTGACTGATACCGACGTCCGCTTCGCCGTTCGTTTGACTCCTCGGTCGGGGTCCGACCATGTCGACGGCGTGGTCGACGGGATCCTGCGGGCGCGGGTCGCGGCACCCGCAGTCAGCGGAGCGGCCAACCAGTCCCTGCTCCGGTTGCTGGCCCAGGAGCTCGACGTTCCCCGCCGCGACGTGCACCTCATCGCCGGTCAAGCCGGTCGCCAGAAGCTCGTGGTCGTCGACGGCGTCCGACCCGAGACGGTCGTTGCCCGGTGGCCGGGCCTGCGGGTATGATCGAACCCGGTCCCTGACGCCTCGAGCGGCGTCGTGGGCGCTCCCGGGCGATTGGCTCAGTGGTTAGAGCACGCGGTTCACATCCGCGGGGTCACTGGTTCGAATCCAGTATCGCCCACCATCGTCACCCCATCAGTGCAGGGCCTTCGGGCCCTGTTTCTGTGTCCGGATCTGATCTGGACGTCATGGTTGTCCGGGCCGGGCGCGGGAGTACGGTTGGCGCATGACGACCCACACGATCCGACCGGCGTATAGCAACTGGCCGGCGCACAACCGGCGCCTCCGCGACGTCGTCGCGGCCCTGACCGAGGAGCAGCTGGCCATCCGCCCGACGACCGAGCGTTGGCCGCTCTGGGCGACGATCGGGCATGCCGCATGCCAGCGGGTGTTCTGGTTGTGCGACTTCGCCGGCGAGCCAGGGGCCGAGACCACGCCGTTCACGAACGCCGGATACGACTGCCCGGGCGACGACGACGTCGAACATGTCCTGAGCGCAGACGACCTCGCGGCCGCGCTCGACTCGACGTTCCGGATCGTCGAACGCTGTCTCGACCTCTGGACGCTCGACATGCTCGACGAGGAGATCCGGCGGCCGGACTGGGACGAGTCGTGGGTGCACACCCGGGGCGCCGTCCTCCAGCGGGTCTTCGCCCACGACATCTCGCATATCGCCGAGCTGAACGAGGCGCTCGGGACGGCCGGCCTGGCGCAGGTGAACCTCTGGAATTGACCCGCGAACGGCGCCGAAGCGGGACGCGCCCTCAGCCGGGCAGGACCCGGACCTCCGCGCCGGGCAACCGCGACCACCAGTGCCGGTACCGGCGATAGACCGCCGGGTCGCGATCGGCCAGGAACGCCACGAGTGCGGCGACCTCCCTCGCGAGCCCGTCCCACGCGTCGGGCGCCAGCGGATGGAACGCCGTCGCCTCGATGCCGCCGTCGACCGGCCGCCACACGCCCGCGACCAGACCGTCAACGAGCAACGTCGGGAGCACATCGCCGTTCTGCCGGATGACCACGCGGCGGAGGTCGGGCGGGATCAG
>JANLYK010000629.1:0-1857 GCA_031365595.1 Chloroflexota bacterium
GCGGAGCCGCTCGCGTCGGAGCTCGATTCATTCCTGGGCGTCGTCCGGACCGGCGGCAAGCCCGTCGTGGACGCGGAAGACGGGTTGTGGGCGGTGGCGATCGCCACGTCCCTGCTGGCCTCCGCCGCGAGCGGAGGGGCGGTCGACCTGACGAGCCTGACCTCGAGGTTCGCGCCCGCGTCATGACGATCGTCTCGCGTCCGTCATCCGTCCAGAGCCTGCTTGGTGGCTCGATCGAACTGCCGGTCCACGCCTGAGGCCACGGGCCTGCGATCGACGTCTCGCCGTGGACGGCCGAGGCCGGCACGGCCGGCACCGTTGCGGTCGTCGGCGCCGGCAAGATGGGCCTGCCGCTGTGCGCCCAGTTCGCCGACCACGGCTGGCACGTGATCGCGGTCGACGTCCAGCAGTCGGTCGTGGACGCGATCAATGCGGGCCGCTCGCACGTCGCCGAGGAACCCGGCCTGGCCGAACTCGTCGCGACCGCCCATGCCGGTGGCCGGCTGCGGGCGACGACCGATGGCGCCGAGGCCGCTCGGGTTGCGGATGTCGTCGTCCTGATCGTTCCCGTGATGCTCGACGACGAGCACCAGCCCGATTACCGCTTCATGGATGGTGCCGTGGCCTCGATCGCGCCCGGCATCCACGACGGGTCGCTGGTCATCTTCGAGACCACCCTGCCGGTCGGCGACACGCGCGATCGCTTCACGCCGCGCCTCGAGGAGACGTCGGGCCTCGTCGCCGATCGCGACTTCTTCGTCGCCTTCTCGCCCGAGCGGCTGTACACCGGCGCAGCACTGCGCAACCTCGCGACGTATCCCAAGCTCGTCGGGGGCATCGGCCCCACGTCGACGGCTCGGGCCGCGGCGTTCTACGACGGCGTCCTCGACACCGAGGTCGTCGCAATGAGCAATAGCGAGGCGGCCGAGTTCAGCAAGCTCGCCGACACGACCTACCGCGATGTGAACATCGCCCTGGCGAACGAGTTCGCGCGTTACGCCGAGCGGGTCAACGTCGACATCCACGAGGTGATCGCGGCCGCCAACTCGCAGCCCTACTCGCACATCCACCAGCCGGGCCTCGGCGTCGGCGGCCATTGCATCCCGGTCTACCCGCATTTCCTGCTGTCACGGGCGCCGGAGCTCGAGCTCGTCGAGCTGGCGCGCCGGACGAACGACGGCCAGGTCGGGGTGGCGATCCGCTCGATCGAGGGCGAGATCGGCGGGCTCGCGGGTGTGCCCGTTCTCGTCCTCGGCCTGACGTACCGGCACGGGGTCCACGAGTTGGCCTATTCGCGGGCCCTGCCGCTGATCGAGCGGCTGGCTCATCACGGTGCGATCGTGTCGGCCTGGGACCCGCTCCTGAGCCCCGATGAGATCGCCCGGCTCGGGGCCACGCCCTGGACCTGGGGTACGCCAGGCCCGTTCCGGGCGATCGTGACCCAGACGGCCGACCCGCTGTTCGGCGGCCTCCATCTGGCCTGGTTCCCGGACCTCGAGGTCGTGTTTGACGGGCGCGACAGTCTGCGCGATCTGGCTCTCCCGCCGACCGTCGCCTACCGCGGGATCGGCCTGCCGCCACGGCCGCGGGCCGTCCGAGCGGTCCCCGCGCCCGGCACGCGCTAGGCCGCGGTCCCCTTGCGGATCGTCAGCGTCGTCGGAACGCGGCCGCAGCTGATCAAGGCGGCGGCCCTCCTGCCGGCCCTCCGTGCCCGGCACGACGAGATCTTCATCGACACCGGCCAGCACTACGACGACGCCATGGCGGGGGCGTTCTTCGCCGAGCTCGGCTTGCCCCGGCCCGATCACGCGCTCGGGATCGGGGGCGGGACCCAGACCGAACAGACGGGGCGCATGC
>JANLYK010000016.1:0-3207 GCA_031365595.1 Chloroflexota bacterium
GGGCGTCCACTTCGGAACGCGGGGTCTCGAACAGGAGCTCGTCGTGGACGGACAGGAGGAGCCGCGCCCGGAGCCCGGCGGCCGCGACCCGCTCGGCAGTCCGGATCATCGCGATCTTCTGGATGTCCGCGGCGGTTCCCTGGATCGGCATGTTGATCGCCATCCGCTCCCCGGCCCCGCGGAGCGCCGGGTTCGAGGCGCGCAGCTCGGGGATCTGGCGCTTCCGTCCCAGGAGCGTCTCGACATACCCCTGGCTCTTTGCCTGCTCCTTGATCGCCATCATGTAGTAGCTGATCCCGGAGTACGCCGCGAAGTACGAGCTGATGAACTCCTGGGCGTCCTTGCGCGGGATGTTCGCCCGCGACGCGAGCCCGAAGTCGCTCATCCCGTAGGCCAGCCCGAAGTTGACCATCTTGGCCATCGAGCGTTCGCCGTGGGTGATCTCCTCGGGCGGCTTGTGGAGGACACGGGCCGCGGTCTCGCGGTGGATGTCGGCGTTCCGGGCGAAGGCGTCCTTCAGATGCTCGTCGCCCGAGACGTGAGCGAGGATCCGGAGCTCGACCTGCGAGTAGTCGGCCGCGAGCAGGGTCAGGTCCGGGGCGCCGGCGACGAACGCCCGTCGGATCCGCCGGCCGAGCGCGGTCCGGATCGGGATGTTCTGGAGGTTGGGGTCCGACGAGGAGAGTCGCCCCGTCGCCGCGACCGCCTGATGGAAGGTCGTGTGGAGCCGCCCGTCGCCGGCGATCAGGGTCGGCAGCGCGTCCACGTACGTCGAGCGCAGCTTCGTATAGATCCGCCATTCGAGGAGCTTGTCGATCATCGGGTGGGCGGGGCGCAGGTCCTCGAGGACCGAGGCATCCGTCGAGAAGCCGGTCTTGGTCTTCTTGCCCTTCGGCAGGTTCAGCTCGAAGAACAGGATCTGCTCGAGCTGCTTGGGGCTGCCGAGGTTGAACTCGTGCCCGACATCGACGTAGATCTCCTGCTCGAGCCGGTCGATCACGTCCTTGAACTCGATCGTCAGGCTGGCGAGCGCGTCGAGGTCGAGGGCGACCCCGACGGCCTCCATCCGGGCGAGGACCGGGATGAGCGGCAGCTCGATGTCGCGGAACAGGCGGTCCAGCGAGACTTCGACGAGGCGCTTCTCGAGCGGCTCGCGGACCGCCAGGGCGGACAGGGCTTCAAGACCGGCCCGGGCCGTGGGCGGGAGGTCCGTGGCCGCCGGCAGGATCTGGTCGAGGTTCTCGGCGACGACGTCGGCGATCGACTGGCTGCGCAGCGCCGCGTTCAGGAGGTAGGCCGCGACCTGGGTGTCAAAGGCGACCGGGGTCGCGGGTCCCTCGAGATCGTCGACGAAGCGGGCGACGAGGACGGACTTGACCTCGTGGCCGACAAGCGGGATCCCGGCCTGCTCGACGAGGTGGCGAAGGGCGTCCGAAGCCTCTGCGCCCTCGGCCGCGACGACGCGACCGTCCGCGCCCGCCACCGCGAGCGCGAGCGGCGTGCCGCGACGCGGTCGTGGGTCGTCGGCGACGAGCGAGACACCGACCGCCGGCTGGGCGGCGATCCAGTCGGCGAGCTCGGCGATCCGGTCGAGGCCGCGGACCTCGATCCGCATCGGATCGACGATCGCGGCCGCGAGCGCGCTCGGCAGATCGCCGGAGGTGTCGAGTTCGTCGGCGGTGGCGCGCTCCTCGCTCGGTCCGGGATCGCGGCCGTTGTCGGCGCCGTCGGTCGTCCCGCCCCGTCCGATCGACTCGAAGTCGAGCCGGAGCTGGAGCTCGCCGGTCTCCGGTCGGGTGCTCGCCCGGCCCGCGCCCCAGCCATCGGGCCGGCCCTGGACGCGCGCCGCGGGCACGAAGCCGCTCTCCACGACCGATCGGAGGGAGTCGGTCCGCTCCTGGGCCGACTCTCCGGCCATCGGCGGCAGCCGCTCGATCAGCGTCCGGAACTCGTATTCGCGGAACAGGCGGACGACGGTGTCGCGGTCGTAGTCACCGAGCCGAGCCGCCTCGAGGTCGATCTCGATCGGCAGGTCGCGCACGATCCGCGACAGTTCGCGGCCCATCCGGATCTGGTCCACGTGCTCGCGGAGCTTGTCACCGAGCTTGGTTGGCGTGACGTCGTCGAGCCGGGCCAGGAGGCTGTCGAGGTCGTCGAAGTCGCGGATCAGCTTCGCGGCGGTCTTCTCGCCGACACCGGGTACGCCCGGGATGTTGTCGCTCGGGTCGCCCTTGAGCGACTTGTAGTCGACCATCTGGTTGGGCCGCAGCCCGAACCGCTCGTCGATCTTCTCGACGTCGTACATGATCGTGTTCTCCACGCCCGACCGGGTGGTCATCAGGCGTACCCGCGGCGTGACGAGCTGGAGCATGTCGAGATCGGCGGTCACGATCGTCGTCTCGAGGTCGGCCCGCGGGTCGAGCTGTTTCGTGATCGTGCCGATCACGTCGTCGGCCTCGTAGCCGGGCATCTCGTAGACCGGGATCCGGAGCGCCTTGACGATCTCGCGGACCTTCGGGAACTGGTCGCGCAGGTCGTCGGGCATGCGCACCCGGTTCGCCTTGTACTCGGCGGACATCTCGTGGCGGAACGTCGGACCGGGCAGGTCGAACGAGACCGCGAGATAGTCGGGCTGGAGGTCCTGGATGCCGCGGAGGACGATGCTCGCGAAGCCGAACGCGCCGTTGACGAGGTCGCCTTTCGACGTCGTCAGGGGCGGTAGAGCGAAGTAGCCGCGATACACAAGACCGAAGCCGTCGAGGAGCATGAGGCGTTCGGTGGGCACGAAGGGAGTGTACCCGTGGCTCCGGTCAGGAGCCGTCGTCATTCCCCGTCGGGCGGTCGCGGCTCAGCGGGTCGGGCGGGACCGGATGCGGGCGCCGACGAGAAGGCCGAGACCGAGCAGAACGGCCGCGATGTACAGCAGATTGAGAGGCCGCAGCGGGTCCACGACCGTGGAATCCACCGCACTCTCGCCCGACGCGAGGTCGCGGGCGCTCGGCGCGGACTTCACGTTGCCGGACGCAGCCGGATCCACGGCAGCGCCCTGGACGTCGGGGTGGCCGGAGCCGCCGTCGGGCTGGCCGCCGGGTGCAGCATCGGGAGCGATTGACCCCGCCGCGCCACTCGCCGGCGGGCCGGCTACCGTGACGTCGCCCGGGGCGCCGGACGCGGCGGTCATCGGGGCCGCCGCGCTCGCCACCGCCC
>JANLYK010000089.1:0-1568 GCA_031365595.1 Chloroflexota bacterium
CTCGGCGAAGATCCGGAGCGCGGTCGTCATCTCCGCCTCGCTGACCGTCAGCGCCGGCGACATCCGGACCGACGACTTGCCGCACTCGAGGACGAGCAGGCCGCGCTGGAAGGCGGCCCACTGGACCTCCTCGGCGTGCTCCGCGGTGTCGAACTCGACGCCGAGCATCAGGCCCCGGCCGCGGACGTCGCGAACGAGCGCCGGGTATCTGTCGATGAGGGGGCGGAGCCCGGCGACGGCTTGCTCACCGCGCGCCCGGGCGTTCGCCACAAGGCCACCTTCGAGCAGGTCGATCGTCGCCAGGGCGGCCGCGCAGGCCACCGGGTTGCCGCCATACGTCGAGCCGTGCGCGCCGGCGCCCCAGGCCTCGAGGAGATCGGCCCGGGCGACCATCGCCCCGAGCGGCATCCCGCTCGCGATCCCCTTGGCGGTCAGGAGGATGTCGGGCTTGACGCCCCACTGCTCGATCGCCCACATCGTCCCGGTCCGGCCGGCGCCCGACTGGATCTCGTCGGCGATCAGCAGGATCCCGTGCTTGTCGCAGATCGCCCGAAGGCCCTCGAGGAAGCCGTCCTCGGGAACGATGTAGCCGCCCTCGCCCTGGATCGGCTCGACGATGATCGCCGCGACCTCGTTGGCCGGGGCCAGCTTGTCGAACAGGACTTCGTCGAACCACTTCAGGCCCTCGACCGTTCCGAACGGCGCGTGGAAGATGCCCGGAAGGAGCGGCCCGAAGCCCGCGTGGTACTTCGCCTTCGAGGCGGTCAGCGAGACCGCGCCGTATGTCCGGCCATGGAAGGCACCGAGGAACGCGACGACATACGGACGATGGGTCGCGTAGCGGGCGAGCTTGATAGAGGCCTCGACCACCTCCGCCCCGGAGTTCCCGAGATACGCCCGCGCGCGGCCGCCGGCGATCGGCGTCAGCTCGGCGATCCGCTGGCAGGTCTCGGCGTAGATCGGCAGGTAGAAGTCGCTGGCGCTGAAGTGGATCAGGTCGCCCGCCTGCTCCTTGATCGCCCCGACGACCGCCGGATGCGAGTGGCCCGTCGAGGTGACCGCGATGCCGGCGGCGAAGTCCAGGAACAGGTTGCCGTCGATGTCCTCGACGGTCAGTCCCTCGCCGCGGACGGGGACGATCGGGTAGGCCCGCGGCAGGCTTGGCGATGTCCAGGTCTCGTCGTAGGCCACGTGGGCGCGGGCCTTGGGGCCGGGCACCTCCGTGATCAGATCGGGCACGGGCCGATCACCGGCGAGACGGTTCTGGACGGACGACACGGGCCACCTCAGGTCGAGCGCCAGACCCTGACCGGGTACCGACGCATACAAACTATGCAAACTGGATATTCTCGATCGAGGATATCAGAGCGACCCCGGCGGCGGCCGTATGAGGGTGTCGTCCGAGACCGATGTCCGCGCCCGGATGGCGCCGCCGCCAGCCGGATACCGAAGGGGCGGGCCCGGGGGGGCGGGCCGGATGTGGGGGGGCCCGAGGTGCGAGTGGGGGTGGCCCCCCCCCCAGCCCAAAGTGAGGATGTGGGGGGGGGTTTTGTTGGGTGTTTTTTGGG
>JANLYK010000099.1:0-16247 GCA_031365595.1 Chloroflexota bacterium
CCGACCTGTCCGTCGCGGAGCTGCTCGCTGCCCTCGCATCCGGTGCGCTCCGGGCGGCCGAGCCGAACGCGAGCTCGCCTGATGGCTGGACGATCCGGACCGACGTGAAGGCCGCGATCCTGGCGGTCTTCGCCGACCGGGCGACGACCACCTGGGATGTCGGGCCGTTCGCGTTCCACGACCGGACGAACCTGCCGCCTGTGGATCCCGGGCCGGATCGCCGGATCGTGCCCGGCGGGACCGCGATCCGGGCCGGGGCGTATCTCGCGCCGGGCGTGATCGTCATGCCGCCGTCGTACGTGAACGTCGGGGCGTGGATCGGGTCCGGGACGATGGTCGATTCGCACGTCCTCGTGGGTTCGTGCGCCCAGATCGGAGAGCGGGTCCACCTCGCCGCCGGGGTCACGATCGGCGGCGTGCTCGAGCCGGCCGGAGCGCGGCCGGTCATCGTCGAGGAAGACGCGTTCGTCGGCGCGGGCGCCCGCCTCCTCGAGGGCGTCCTCGTGAGCCGAGGGGCGGTGATCGGGGCGGGCGTCGTGCTGACCGGGACATCCCGGCTGTACGACCTCGTGGAGGAGCGCGAGCATGGCGGCACCGCCAACGGACCGCTCGTCGTGCCGCCAGGCGCGGTCGTCGTCCCGGGCAGCCGGCCGGCGGCCGGCGCGTGGGCAGCGGCGCGCGGCCTGTCGATCGCGACCGCGATCATCGTCAAGTACCGCGATCCCGGTACCGACGCGCGGCTCGCCCTCGAGGCCGCCCTGCGCTGAACGGGTTCCGGGGGCCCAGACACCCGGCCCGAGGCTCGCGCGCCGCGGATTCGGCGCACCCGGAGCCGCTGCGGTCCGGTGCGGTCGGCAGCCGTCCGGGCACATGGAGGACGGTCCGGCACGGTGGGGAGTGGCTCGTGGTACCCGTGACCCATGCGGTCGGGACCATCGCAGGGGGGATCTCGCCGCGAGCCCGGTCTACGTTCGGATTACACCGGACAAAACACCGGGCGACCGCACGAGACCGACCTCCTGATGACCGTCCTCGCATCCCCGGCCCGCCGCCCCACGAGCCTCCGGAGGATCGTCGCCGAGCCGCGCCGGTTCGCCCTGATGACCGCGATCGCGTTCGCGCTGACGGCGGTCGGGTTGTTCGTCGCCCCGAAGGCAACCTTCGCCTGGGACGTCAACAGCTTCAGCTCGACGTCCGAGGCCAAGCTCGTGAGCCTGACGAACCAGTCCCGAGCGGCTGCCGGGCTGCGATCCCTCAAGGTGGACCCAAAGCTGACGTCGATCGCCCGCAGTCGCAGCAAGGACATGATCGTCCGCGACTACTTCAGCCACACGATCAAGGGTACGAATTACAACGTCTTCCACCTTCTGGACAAGAGCGGCTACTGCTACCGGATCGCCGGCGAGAACATCGGCTACAACAACTACCCCGACGACGTCGCAACCACGACGGTCCACCGGATGTTCATGAATTCGTCCGGGCACCGCGCGAACATCCTGGGCAAGGCCTGGGACGTGATCGGGGTCGGCGCCTACAAGGGCCCCAACGGCAAGAAGATGTGGACCGTGATCTTCGCCGACAAGTGCGGCTCGACCGCCCCGGCGCCGACGCCCAAGCCGACCCCGAAGCCGACGCCGAAGCCAACTCCCAGGCCCACGGTCAAGCCGAAGCCGGTTGCGACGCCCAAGCCGACACCACGACCGACACCACGACCGACGCCGCGACCGACCCCGACCCCGACCCCGACGCTCGCGCCCGTCCTGACCGCCACTCCGGAAGCGACCGACGGCGTCGGCCTCGGCCTCGGGCCGGGCGGGCAGCGGGCCAGCAACGGCGTTGGTGCGGCGAACGGCGACGGCGGCAGCAGCGGCACGGGCACGCCACCCGGCCAGGTCCGCGACGCGGTTCCGGGCAGCCGCGAAGCCAGCCTTCGGGTCACCGATCCGACCACCCCGCCGAGCCTGTTCGACAGCGTCGTCGGCGACGTGACCGGGTTCTTCTTCGGCACCTGATCCGCCTGGTCCGGACGCGCGGCCGTCACCGGGGGCTACACTCCCGGCCATGGCCGCGATCCTCGAGGCGCACGATGTCGCCAAGCGCTACCGCCTCGGCGCCACGACCGTCGACGCGTTGCGCGGCGTCTCACTGACCGTCGACGAGGGCGAGTTCGTCGCCCTGATGGGCCCATCCGGCTCCGGGAAGTCGACCCTCCTCCAGCTCCTCGGCGGCCTCGACCGCCCAACGGCCGGCGAGGTCATTCTCCAGGGCGAGATGATCAGCCAGCTGTCGGACGACGCGGCCACGAAGCTGCGTCGTGACCGGACCGGATTCGTCTTCCAGTCGTTCAACCTGATCCCGCTCCTCGACGTGACCGAAAACGTCGCCCTGCCGTTCACGATCTCCGGCATCGACACCGGCAAGGGCGAGGTCGCCGATCGGATCCGCGACGTCATCGCCCTCGTCGAGCTGTCGGGCAAGGAGCGCCACAAGCCCGATCAGCTGTCGGCCGGCGAGCAGCAGCGGGTCGCGATCGCCCGCGCCCTCGTGACCAGGCCCGCCCTGCTCTTCGCCGACGAGCCGACGGGCAACCTGGACTACACGACCGGAACCGAGATTCTCGAAGCCCTCTGGCGGTCGTGCGTCGAGCGCCACCAGACCGTCGTCCTCGTCACCCACGACTCGAAGGCCGCGGCGTATGCCGACCGCGTCCTCGTGATCAGCGACGGCGCGATCCGCGAGGAGATCACGCTCGGCCGTCGGGCCACGCATGACACGGGACCGCTCGTGAGCCGTCTCGCCGAGCTCGGTCTCTGAGCCCATGGGCGGGCTGATCTCGCTCGCCTTCCGGAGCCTGGCGGCCCGGCGCGGCCGGACGGGTCTGTCGATCGTCGGGATCGCGCTCGGGATCGCGGTCCTGTACGCCTCGCTCGCGACCGATGCCGGGATCGCCGCCTCGATCGATCGGACGGTCCGGGACCTCGTCGGTCGGGCCGATCTCCGGGTCCAGTCCTTCGGGCCGGCTGGCCTGTCGGCCGAGATGCTCGCCGCGATCGAGGCCGCGCCCGGGGTGGATCTCGCGGCGCCGGCCCTCGAGCGCCGGACGTACCTCGCCCCGGCGATCGGCGATCCGGACGCGCTCGGCGTTCCCGTGACCGCGATCGGGATCGATCCGACTCGCGAAGCCGCCGTGCGCGACCTCTTCCTCGCGCGTGGGGTTCCGCTCGGGGGACTCGAGACGGGCCAGGCACTGATCTCCCAGACGCTTGCAGCCGCGTCCGGCACAACCGTCGGCGGCTCGATCACCCTCCAGGGCCCCGACGGGCTCGTCGATGTCATGGTCGTCGGAATCATCGCCGGCGACGGGCCACTCGTCGGTTCCGCCGGCCGGACCGTCGTGCTGCCGCTGGGGACGATGCAGCGGATCTTCGCCGACGACACGGTGAGCCGGGTGGACATCGTGACCGGCCAAGGCGCGACGCCAGCCGAGGTGTCGGTCGCGATCGGGCTTGCCCTGACGACCCAGCCCTATGTCCTCTCGTCGCCGAACGATGTCGCCACGTCGCTCCGAAGCTCGACCGCGGACTTCCGGGCGACGACCGCGCTGCTGGCCGCGGTCGCCCTGTTCGGTGGCGCGTTCCTGATCTTCAACACGCTTTCGATCACGGTCACCGAGCGGGTCCGCGAACTGGGGCTGCTCCGGGCGGCGGGCGCGACACGCGGCCAGCTCGTCTGGTTCGTCGTCGCCCAGGCCCTCGTCCTCGGCCTGCTGGGAGCGTTGGTCGGACTCGCCGCCGGCATCGGCCTGGCCGAGCTCATGGCGATCCGGCTTCGGTCGATCGCGTCGATCCCATTCGAGCGGGTGGACCCGAACCCCATGTCCCTTGCTGCCGTGGTCGCGATCGGAATCGGAGTGACGGTCGCCGCGGCCCTCGAGCCCGCCCGGCGGGCCGCTGCGATCTCGCCGGTCGAGGCCCTCAATGCCCGGCTCGAACCGGCCGGCGCCCGGCGCGCCCGGCTCCGCTGGCTGGTTGCCGTGTTCGTGGTCGTCGGGTTGGCGGGCCTGCTGGCCTGGCCGCGTGACGCGGGCACCGCCGGTCTCGTCCGCTCGGCGGCCGTCTACCTCGCCCTGTTCGCGGCCGTCCTCGCGGCGCCGGTCGCCCTGGGCGGCCTCGGGCGCCTGGCCGGGCTACCGTTCCGCGGCCTGTTCCGGCTCGAGGAGCGACTGGCCCGGGCCTCGATCGTGCGCGATCGGGGGCGGACGACCCTGACCGTCGGCGCTCTGACGGTCGGCCTGGCGATGGTCGTCGCGATCGGCGGCGTCGCGCACCAGTCGCGTCTCGCGGCGTCGGCCTGGCTCGGCGAGGTGGTTCCCGGCGACGAGCTGGTGACCTCGATCCGGCCGATCGCTCTCGACGAGGATGTCATCGACTCGCTCGAGGCGGTCGACGGGGTGGAGCGGGTCAGCCCGATCGCCCTGTTCGAGGTTGCTCGCGACGGCGTCCGCCTCGATGCCGCCGCCATCCGGGGCGGCGACTTCCGCGACGACGGCCGGCTCACGCTCATCGCCGGCGAGCGTGCTGCGGCCCTGACCGCGATCGACGCCGGCGGGGCGGCGATCGTGCCTCGAAGCGTTGCCGACCGGACCGGCCTCGGTCTAGACTCGACGCTGACCCTCGCGGTCGGCGAGGGTCGGGTGGTCGACCTGCGCGTCGTCGGGGTTGCCGCCCGAACGCTGCCCGGCAAGGTCGGCGAGGCGGTTCTCGTGGGCTGGAGCGATGCGACCGGGATCTTCGGCCTCGAGGGGGCCGACGTGTTCGCGATCCGGTTCGAGCCCGGGCGGGCGGGCGACGCGCGACCGAGCCTCGAATCCATCGCCCGACTCGCCGCCCTCGAGCCGAATCCGGTTGCGACCGTGGCCGGGGCCGTGGACAGCGCTCTCGGCCAGGTGTTCGGCTTGTTCGATGCCCTGGCCATCGTCGTGGTGATCGTTGCCGCCCTCGGGATCGTCAATACACTCACGGTCAGCGTCCTCGAGCGTGTGCGAGAGCTGGGCGTCCTGCGGGCGGCGGGCATGACCCGCGGCCAGGTCCGCCGAACGGTCGTGGTCGAGGCCGGCATCCTCGGGATCGTCGGCTCGGTGCTGGGCATCGTCGCGGGCCTCGTGGCCGGGGCGATCCTCATCGTCATGACCAGCGGCGGGCGGCTGACCCTTGACGTCCCGTGGACTTCGATCCTCGTCGCGGCGGGGCTCGGGCTCGGCGTGTCAATGGCGGCGGCGTGGTATCCGGCTCGGCTGGCCAGCCGGCTCGCGATTGTGGCCGCAGTCCAGCACGAATGACGCCGATTCGCTCGTGGCGCCCGTCGGGCCGATGGTAGACTCGGCCAGCCGCGCCCGACTGGACCCCCAGACCGCCGACAGCGCGCCCAGTGGAGGACTCCGTCGCCCGATGGTCAGTGCCAGCCCCCGCCTCAATCGCCTGCCGGCCGAGGAGCGCGGGCTCACGATCGCCGACTTTCTCCTTCCGATCCGGGTCGGCGAGCGGATGGGGACGCGCCTCCGGAACCTCGCCCTGATCGCGGTCGGCGCGCTCCTGATCGCGCTCTGCGCCCAGATCACGATCGTCCAGCAGGGACAGACCATCCCGCTGATCGCCGACTTCCGGCTCCAGCTTGCGTCGTCGCCCATCCCGATCACCGGCCAGACGTTCGCGGTCCTGCTCGTGGGCGGGGCACTCGGCCTGCGCCGCGGCTTTCTGGCTGTGGCGCTGTACCTGGCGCTCGGCCTGTTCCTGCCGTTCTACGCCGGCGGCGCGTCGGGCCTCGACACGTTCGTCACCCGTTCCGACGCCGGCACGGTGATCTTCGGCTCGAGCGCGGGCTACCTGCTCGGCTTCCTGCTGGCCGCGGTCGTGACCGGCAGGCTCGCCGAGATCGGCTGGGACCGCAACATCTTCGGCGCCGTCGCGGCGATGCTGATCGGGAACGTCGTGATCTATCTCATCGGCGTGCCGTGGCTAGCGCTGCTGGCGCTCCCGCCCGAGTTCGCGGCGTCGCGCTGGCAGTCGGCCGCGGCGTTCGGCCTCACCCCGTTCGTCATCGTCGACGCGCTCAAGCTTGTTCTCGCGGCAGTCGCCTTCCCGGCGGCGTGGTGGATCGTCGGCCGACGCGCCGGCGAGGGCTGACCGGTCCGTTCGCGCTGCCCGCGGTCCGAGTTCAGTCGGGCGCGTTCAGCGCCGCGTGGAGCTCTCGGTATGACCGCCGGAGCAGCCGCGCCACCTCCGGCCAGTAGGCTGACCCGCGTCCGGTCGAGCCGTCCGGATCCACTGTCGCCCCGCGATCCCTGACCTCGGCTGCCTCGCCGCGCAGCCGCCCGGCCTCAGCGACCGCTGGTTCCGGCATGGAGTAGATCGCGGCGTACAGCCGCGTGATCGCGTCGCCGGCGGCCGATCCGGCGGCCAGCCCGATCTCGCGCCGAACGACCCACCAGCGGAGCTCGCACCGAGCGACCTCCTCAGCATCGACGGAAGCCGGCAGCCCGATGAGGCGATAGCCGCGGGCCAGGTCCGGTGCGAACCGGTCGTATTCGGCGACGGCTCGAGCGAATCCGGCCGCGCCCCTGGTCAGGAACAACGCGGCGGCGAGGGCCCGCGGCCACGATGCCTCGCCCTGCTCGCGGAGCCCCCGGACGAGCAGGCCGAACAGCCGAGCTGGCTGGCGCCGGTAGTAGGCCTTCCACATCGCGGTCTCGAGGTCGGCCAGCCGATCCGGCTCGAACCCGGCGCCCCAGCGTCCCATGCCCGATCCTTCGCTCATGCCATGCCGCCGGATCACGACCGACCTCGCCCTCGGACTGTACGGCGCCGGGTCGGAGGCGTGGGCGCTCAATCGCGAGGCGATGCTCCTGCTCGGGGCGGGGCCGCGGGCGCTCCTCCTCCAGCTCGCCCATCCCCTGGTCGCGGCGGGGGTTGCCGACCACAGCGACTTCCGCTCGGATCCGTGGACACGGCTCCAGGGCACCCTCCGCAGCTATCTGACGATCGTCTACGGAACGGGGACAGCGGCACGCGCCGAGGTCCGCCGCCTCAACGGCCTCCACCGCTCGATCACCGGCCCGGGCTATCGGGCCCGCGACCCCGAGCTCGCACTGTGGGTCCACGCGACCCTCGTCGACTCGACGATCGTCGTCGCCGACCGCTGGCTCGAGCCCCTGTCACGCGATCGCCGCGCCCGCTACTACGCGGAGACCCTGCCGATCGCTCGAGCGTTCGGGATTCCGACCGCGCTCCTGCCGCCGGACATCGGCGCGTTCGAGGCGTATGTCGAACGGATGCTCGCGCCCGGCGGGCCGGTCCGGGTGGGGCCGGTCGCGCGCGAGCTGGCCGACGCGGTGCTCCACCCGCCGCTCGGTCCGGTCGTCCCGGCCCTCGCCGCGCTACCGTCGCCGCTCTACGCGTGGACCCTCTGGCCGGCCATCGGCCTTCTCCCGGCCACCGTCCGGGTGGAATACGGGCTGCGGTGGGGGTGGCCCGAGCGCGCCGTGGCCGGCTGGCTCGTCGCTGGCTGGCGAGCGTGGCGCCCCCTCCTGCCGGCCGGTTTCCGTCAGATGCCCCAGTCGCTCGCGGCCGACGCACGATTGCGGGATCGCGGTCGCGAGGGCTGATCGAGGTCGGGGGTCGTCCGAAATCCAACGCCGTTCGAAATCGGACCATGGGGCTTACGCGCGACGGGGCCTTCGCGCCACGGGGCCTTCGCGCGCCGGGCAGGGCCTCGGATCGCGATGGGAACGGCGGCCGCGCACCACGTCAGCGCGGGATCCCAAGCCGGGACTGTCTGCCGTCGGTCGTGACCGCAAGCACGCCAGTCGGGCCGACCGCGTAGATCCAGCCTGGTCCGTCAACCGTGGTGGCCGGCGGGTCACCGTCCTGGCGAAGCTCGGCGCGCGCGCCACTCTCGTCCAGCGCGGTCAGGATCGGCGCACCGATCCCATCGTCGGGGAGGAGTGCCTGGATCGTGTGCGACCCGTCGGAGACGGATGCCCAGACGATGTCGCTCGACACCGCGCCGACCGACGTCCATGACTGCCCGTCCGCCGATGTCCAGGCAAGCGGACTCGTTTCGTCGCCGGGCAGGATCTGGTACGCGAGCACCCGGCCCAGCAACGGCTGGACGTGGATGGTCGCAGTCGGGTCGGGCACGGCACCAGGCAGGTTCGTCCGGGTCCATGCCGAACCGTCTCTCGAGAACCAGGTCGCGAAGCGGACGTGACCGGGCCCGCCGCATCCTTCCTCACCGAGGACCGACCCGACGAGGACGAACCCGCCCTCGACGCTGGCGACCTCGTCAAGGGCGAGCGTCCCGCTCGACACGCGCGGCAGCTTGCCCCTTGTCCAGGCACGACCGTCCGGCGAGGTCCAGATCGCCTGGGTCGAGTCGGAACGGACGCCCAGCGCGACGAAACCCGCCGGACCCCCGGCGACCGTCCGGACCTGGCCGGAGCCGAAGTCATTGGGCATGGCGAGCCTGTGCCAGCGTAGGCCGTCCGAGGAGCTCCACATCGCCGCGACCGACTCCGGACCGCCGCACGTATCGCCGTAGGGATACGCGAGGGCCAGGAGCCCGCCGGGACTCTCCACGATCGAGGCGATCGCAAGGTTTCCCGCGAACCCGGTTTCGAGGGTCGTCGGGGCGGACCAGCGGAGACCGTCCGTCGACTGCGCGGCACGGATGATCACCAGCAGCTCGTTGCCCTTGTCGTCGGACCCCGGGCTCTGCTCGAGCGCGATGAACCCGCCGCTCCAGCCGCGCACGGTGATCTCGTTGCTCGTGAAGGGAAGGGCGCCGCTCTGGATCCAGCGGATCGCCGACCACGCGCCCCTGGGCGCCTGCCCGACCACGACGGGTGAGGATGACATCGACGGCGTCGCGGACCGTGACGGCGGCGCGGACGGGTTCGGGTGCGGCGCGGCGGATGACGACGGGGCGGACATCGGGCTGGCGGGGGCTGGCGGCACGGTGGCCGCCGAGCAGGCCGTCACGAGGATGGCGGCGAGGGCGCTGACGACGATGGGAAGCATCGAGGTCTCCAGTCTGCTGGCCGTCGCCCGGAGTGGTGGGCGTCGAGCGGCCGTCAGACGGCCGGTGCGACGAATGCGTGACTGGGTGTCGGCAGGTTGACTGCCCGTGCTCGGGAAGCCCGGACAGCGAGCTCAGTACAGCGACGGGAACCGCGGCTCGTAGCGGGGGACGAGGTCGAGCGGTGTGTGGGCGTCGAGCGTGTCGAGGAGCGCCTTCGTCGTCGTCAGCTTGAAGCGGTTCTTCGCGAGGTGATCGCGGATCCCGGCCCAGAACGCGGCGTTGCCCATCTTCCGGCGGGTGTCGTCGAGGAAGTTCCCGCCCTGGATGTAGATCGCCTCGTAGTAGCACGCGCTCGAGTACTGGTAGATCGTCAGGTCGAGCCGGGCGGTCGCGCAGCGCGAGGCCCGGCGCAGGCCCGTGACGTAGCGCGCCACGAAGTCGGCGGCCGCCTCGTCGGCGAAGGGCTGGCGGGCCTGGTCGTTGCCGACGATCCCGTAGAACCACTGGTGGGCCGTCTCATGGGCCACGAGATAGGTGAGGCTGCCGGCGCCGCCCGGGATCCAGGTCAGCCCCGGTGATTCCATCCCGTAGCCGCCCGCGGTCTGGGCGAGGTCGTACGTCTTGTACGGGTAGGGGCCGAGCAGCGCCGCCTCCCTGGCCAGCGCCGACTTCGCCGCGGCCATGACGGACGACGTCGCGAAGCCCGGCCGGCCCCAGACGTGGATCACGACGCCACCGATCGTTGCCGAGGTCAGGCGGTAGTCGGGTGCCCCGGTGATCGCGAAGTCGCGGACGTTGCGTGCCTCGTAGACCTTCGTCGTCCCGCTCCCGCCGACCTGCTCGCCGGTCGTCGCCCAGCGGATGACCCGGTCGCTGACGATCGTGACCCGGACGCGCGGGCTGACCGGAGTCACGAATGGATCGCCATGGTTCGGCCGGGTGAAGGCGGTCGATCGGCTGATCCACGGCAGCCAGCGATGGGCCTGGAGAATGCCGTTGACCCGGGTGAACAGCCAGTTCGAGCCGGCGAGGTCGCTGCGCAGGGTGGCCCGGTAGTCGATCCGCACGACGACTCCGGCGCCGGGCTGGAGGACTCCGCCGAGCGGAACGGTGATCGTCTGGTCCCTGACCGTGGCCGTGACCGCCTTGCCGTCGGATCGGGCGAGGGTCACGGTCAGCCGGCCCAGGCGGGCGGCGATCGTGTTCAGCTCGAGCCGGTCGATCGCCTTGCCCGACGTGTTCGTGATCGTCATCGTCGAGCTGACCCGGAAGCTGCGGGTCCCGTAGTCGAGCCGAACCGACGCGTCGTACTCGGCGGTCAGGGCCATGCTCGTGGCGTTCACGGTTCCAGGCACAACTCCGTCGGCGGTCGGCGGCGCCGAGGCGGCCGGATCGCTCGGGACGACGGGCGATGCCGTGTCGGGCGGGACCGGCGTGGCCGGGCCCCGCGACGGGTTCGCCGAATCGGTCGCCGCGGCGGGTGCCGTCGGCCCGATCGTGGTCGCCGCCGAGGCCATCGCCGTGCCCGCCCCGAGCCGACCGACGCCGAGCATGACGGGCACGATCAGGAGGATGGCAAGCGCGAGCAGCCAGCTCGCCGGCGAGCGGCGGCATCGGGACATGACCGCATCGTACGTTCGATGGTGTCGATCGGTCGACCGGCCGTAGACTGGGCCGATGGCGACGATCGAGTCATCGGCCTCGTTCGCGACCGAGGATCCGACCCTGGGTCAGGCGGGCGATCCCGCCCGTGGCGACCCGGCTTCCGGTGCCCGAGTCCTGGCGGCGATCCGCGCCGAGCTGCCCGACCTGCGGCTCCTCGACGACCCGACCGATCGCGAGGCCTACCGCAACGACGAGACGGCCTATCTTCACGCGGGCCTGCCGCTCGCGGTCGCCCTGCCCGAGACGACGGCCGAGGTCTCGGCCCTCGTCCGGCTCGCCGCGGAGCACCGGGTCCCGGTCGTGCCGCGCGGTGCCGGTTCGGGCTTGTCGGGCGGGGCGGCCGGCATCGAGGGCGGGCTGACGATCGCCCTGACCCGGATGAACCGGGTGCTCGAGATCGACCGCGCGAACCTCGTCGTCGTCACCCAGCCCGGGATCCTCAACGCGGAGCTCAAGGCGAAGGTCGCCGCGGAGGGCCTGTTCTACGCCCCGGATCCGGCGAGCTACGAGATCTGCTCGATCGGTGGCAACCTCGGCACCAATGCCGGCGGCCTGTGCTGCGTGAAGTACGGCCAGACCCGCGACAGCGTGCTGGGCCTCGAGGTCGTCCTCGCCGACGGCCGGGTGATCCGGACCGGCGGTCGGAACGTCAAGGACGTGGCCGGGTACGCCCTGACCCACCTGTTCGTCGGGTCGCAGGGGACGCTCGGAATTGTCACCGAGGCGACGCTCCGGCTGCACGTGGCGCCCCCGCCGCGGTCGACGATGCTCGCCTTCTTCCCGTCCCTGCCCGCGGCGGGCGAGGCGGTCGCCGCGATCATCGGCGCCGGCCTCCACCCAGTGACCCTCGAGCTCCTGGATCACGAAACGATCCTCGCCGTCGACGACGCGTTCTCGCTCGGGCTGGAGCGCGACGCGGCGGCGATGCTCCTCGTCGAGAGCGACCTTCCGGCTGCCGCTGCGGCCGCCGAGCTGGCCGCGGCGGTTGCGGCCTGCGAAGGCGCCGGCGCGAGCTCGGTCGTCCGTGCCGAGGACCCGACCGAGGCCGACTGGCTGCGCCAGGGACGGCGCCTCGCGCTGCGCGCGCTCGAGCGCCAGGGCACGGTCCGGATGGAGGACGTCGGAGTCCCCCGAGGCCGAGTCCCGGAACTGCTCGTGGCGATCCAGGCCGCGGCTGACCGGCACGGCGTCCGCGTCGCCACGTTCGGGCACGCCGGCGATGGCAACGTCCACCCGAATTTCATCTTTGCCCACGACGACCCGCGCGCCGCCGAGCTGACCGAGACCGTGCGCAACGAGATCTTCGCGGCGGCGATCGCGCTCGGCGGGACGGTGACGGCCGAGCACGGGATCGGGCTGTCCCGGCGGGCGGCCCTCGTCGACCAGGTCGGTCCGGACGTGGTCGGGGTGATGCGCGCGATCAAGCTGGCCCTCGACCCGCTCGGAATCCTGAACCCGGGGCGGATGATCGAGCTCTGATCGACCGGGCTACCGGCGCATCCGCTCGCTATAAAGGAGCTGATACATGGCCTGGAGCATCGTCGCGTTCGCCTCGAGGTACTCCTGGTCGGGGCTGTCGCCGGTCATCCCGGCCAGCTCGCGCTCGGTCGCGCGCCACGCCTCGAGGACGACCGGCAGGGCCATCGCCGGATCCATGACCATCGGCGGCGCGGGAAGGGCGACGGTCGAGTCGGGACGCCACGCCACGGACGCCGCGCGCAGGGCCAGCTCGAACAGGCCGCGTCCGACCGCGGCAGGCACCGCCGGGCGAAGCCATGCGTCGGCGGTCCCGTCCAGCCCGTCGGGGGCCTCCCGAGGCTGGTACTCCGCTGCGGACATCTCCGCACTCACCATTCCGATGACCCTCTTCCTCGGCGCCGGCGCCGGCGCCGCAGTCCGCCGTGTCCCTCGCCCGCCTGCCCCGCGCCCCGTCGCGCCTTGCGCGTGCAGCGCATCGTGGGTCGCCGACCTTTCGATGTCATGACAGCTCGTCATCCGTGCCGGCAGGTTCGGGGCCTCGAGCGGCGAACGCGGCTCCGACTCATCCATCGGTCGCGGACCCGCGAATCCACAGCGATGAATCATGACCTTCGCTCCAGACCAGCCGGTGTCGCCATCTCGCTCGCGCTCCTGCTCGTCGTCGGATGCGCCGCGGCCACGCCTGCCACGCGCCCGTCGTCCTCCGCGCCCGGACCCGGGTCGTCGCCTGAGGCCTCATCACCGGTGCTCGCGTCGCCGGCGATCGGCGACGCACCTTCGGTCATGCCCGTTCCGGGTGCGAGCGCCACCTCCCCGACCGTGGCCGAGATCGACCGGTTGCGGGCCGCGATCCTGTCCGACCCGACCGACGCCGACGCGCAGCGCGATCTCGGCTTCGCCCTCACCCAGCGCGTCCGCGAGACCGCCGACCCGTCCCTGTACGCACCGGCACTGGTTGCGCTCGAGACGGCCCTGAAGCTTGAGCCCGACGACGCCCTGGCCCTCGTCGGGGTCGCCGGGATCCAGCTCGGGAAGCATGAATTCGCGGACGCCCTGGTCACAGCCACCAGGGCGATCGAACTCTCGCCGACCCTCGTCCCCGCCCGGACGGCACAGGTCGATGCCCTCGTCGAGCTCGGTCGCTACGAGGAGGCCGACGCGGCGGCCGGCGCGATGCTCGGCCTCAGCGCCGACCTCGCGACGCTCGCCCGGGCGTCGTACCTCGCCGAGTTGCGCGGCAACGTGAAGGCGGCCGTCGGGGCGATGCAGCTGGCCGCCCGATCGCCCGGCCTCGCTCCGGAGAACACGGCGTATGTCAGCGCCCTCCTCGGCAACCTGCTCGTCTACGACGGCGATCCGGCTGGTGCCGCGCGCGCATACGAGTCAGCGCTTGACCTCGTGCCGGGACACGCGCCGTCACTGGCCGGCCAGGCCCGCCTCGCGGTCGGCGCCGGCAGGCTCGACGAGGCGATCGCCCTCTTCAAGCGGGCCGCCTCGATCGTGCCGTTGCCCGAGTACGTGGTCGCCCTTGGCGATGCCCAGGCCGCGGCGGGCCGGACCGCCGACGCCGCCCGGAGCTTCGCCCTGGCCCGGGCCGAGATCGAGCTGTTCAAGGCAGCCGGAGTCGTCGTGGATGTGGACCTGGCGCTGCTCGAGGCCGATCACGGCGATCCGGCCGCGGCCCTGCGCTACGCGGAGGCTGCCTACGCGGCGACGCCGACGATCAGGACCGCCGATGCCGTCGCCTGGGCGCTCCATCGCCTCGACCGCGACGAGGAGGCGCTGGCGTACGTCAAGAAGTCTCTGCGCCTCGGTTCGATCGACCCGCTTCTGCGGTATCACGCCGGAGCAATCGCGGCCGACGTCGGCGATGCGGTCGCCGCGCGGCGCGACCTCGAGCTGGCGCTGAAGACCGATCCAGGATTCTCGGCGACCGGCGCGGCGGAGGCCCGGCGACTGCTCGAGACGCTGCCCTGATCGGCCTGTGTCGTGGCCGCTGCTGACGGTCGTCAGGACTCGGGCGACTCCGGGGTCGCCTGGCTCTCGGCCCAGCCGGCGTTCGAGAAGGTCGGGATGAATCGATAGCCGTGACCCGGGACCGTGGCGATGAAGCGCGGCCGGCGGTAGTCGTTCTGGAGCTTGACCCGGAGCGCCCGGATGTGGCGATCGACCACGTTGCTCTCGGCGACAAAGTCCGTCCCCCACACCGAATCGAGGATCTGCTCGCGGGTCACGACCCGCCCGCCCCGGCTGGCGAGCAGGTACAGGAGGCTCTGCTCGATGCCGCTCAGGTGGATCACCGAGTCGCCGGTCCTGACTTCGCGGTTGACGATGTCGATCTCCATCTCGCCGAGTTTGATCGTGGGCACGATCGGTTGATCGCTGCCGGATGAACGGCGGCTCACGACGATGGAGCGGGCCAGCAGTTCCTCCGGCGAGAACGGGACCGTCAGGATGTCGTCGACGCCCAGATCGAAGGCGCGCAGCTTCGTCTTCAGGTCGCCCCGCCGGGTGAGCCCGAGGACCGGCGTCATGCTCCCGGTGAGGGAGCTGGATGCGCCGAGCTGCGACATCAAGGTCGTGCTGTCGGTGTGCTCCATGTCGACGATCGCGAGATGGGGCCGCCACTCGGCCGCGACGGCCGTGGCCTCGGCGAGTGTCGCGGCGCCGCGGACGACGAACAGCCCGTGATTGAGGGTCAGCTCGATGAGATCCACGAGCAGGGGATGGTCGTGCAGGACGAGCGCCCGACGCGAGTTGCTGGAGACATCCATCGATCAAGTTGCTCCTGCAGCGGAAGTTGCCCCGCCTCGACGTTTATACCAGACGACACATCGCCCCCCGTTGCGGCCATCTGCCCATGACCATCGGTCATCCAAAGGTCCCCGCGGCGCGAACCACCCCTGACAGCACCTCCGGTGAAGAGTCGCGACGCATCGGATCTGCAGTGCCCATCCAGGACCAGGGGATTCGTGGTCCTGCCCCCGCGAAGCACCGGAGATCCAACCCGTGTCCAAACGATCCAAGGTCGTCGCCCTGAGCGGCGCCCTGATCATCGCGACCACATCCCTCGGCGGGGTGCTGGCGTCGAGCCACCGCGAGGCGCCGCTCATCGCCAACGATCCGTCGGCGGACAACACCGACCTGTACGCGTTCCTCAACCCGAGCGACCCGACGAAGCTGACGATCATCGCCAACTACGTGCCGCTCGAGGAGCCGGCCGGCGGGCCGAACTTCGTCCCGTTCGACCCGACCGTGCGCGACGAGATCACGGTCGACCACAACGGCGACGGCAAGGCCGCCGTCAATTACCGGGTCAAGGTCAAGACCCAGACCCAGGCCGCCAACGGCTTCGGGATCCCGACGTTCCTGTACAACGACGGACCCGTGACCTCGCCCAACGACGCCAACCTGCTCGTGAAGCAGACGTACGGCGTCGAGCGCAATGGGGTCGCGCTCACCAGCACCTCCGGCGCCGCCCTGCGGACCCCGCCGGTCAATGTCGGCCCGCGCTCCACCCCGAACTACGCGGCAACCGCGGCCCAGGCCGTCAGCACCCTGACCGACGGGACGAAGGTCTTCGCCGGCCAGCGTGACGATGCCTTCTTCGTCGACCTCGGCTCGATCTTCGATCTGGCCGGGCTGCGTCCGTTCAACACGCTTCATGACATTGCGCTGCCGGCCGCCCGTGGCGTCGACGGCGTCGGTGGCTTCAACACCAACTCGATCGCCATTGATGTTCCCCTCAACCAGCTCACCAAGGATCACGCTCAGCCGACCGGCCCGAACGATCCCGATGCTGTTCTCGGCATCTGGGCCACCGCCAGCCGTCAGCAGACGCGCGTCCTCAACCCCGATGGGACGATGAGCTTCATGGGTCCGTGGGTCCAGGTCTCGCGCCTCGGCAACCCGCTGATCAACGAGGTCATCATCCCGCGCGTCAAGAAGGACTACTGGAACGGCCAGTCGCCCGCCGGTGACTCACAGTTCGTCCAGTACTACAAGGCGCCCGAGCTGACCGCGGTCGC
>JANLYK010000147.1:0-2471 GCA_031365595.1 Chloroflexota bacterium
TCGTCGGGATGCGGGGCGACGAAGACGTGGGTCATGGCCGGGCGAGTATACCGAGCAGTGCGGCGCCCACGTCCGGTGGCGCCGTCAGCGTTCCGCCTCGAATCCGCCCGCCCCGATGAGCGGCACGAACATCACCGGACCGTCCGACGTCTCGGTACAGCGATCGCCGTCGCGAGTCACCACGACCAGCTACTGGCGTTCCCGGTCGCCGACCGGCACGACGAGCCGCCCGCCGAGGGGGTCGAGCTGGCCGCGCAGCGCGTCCGGGACCCGGGGCGCCGCCGCCGCGACGAGGATACCGGGCCATGGAGCGCCGTCGGCGACACCGAGGGATCCGTCGCCGACCCGGACTTCGACTCGACCGCCGTAGCCCAGGCGCTCAAGCCGTGCGCGCGCCCCGAGGGCCAACTCCGCGTGGCGTTCCACGGTCACGACCCGGCACCCGAGCTCAGCGAGCACCGCGGCCTGGTAGCCCGAGCCCGTCCCGATCTCGAGGACGCGATCACCCGGGCCGACCCGCAGCAGTTCGGACATCCGGGCCACGATGTACGGCTGGCTGATCGTCTGGCCGGCCTCGATCGGCAGCGCATCGTCGGCATAGGCCGAGCGGCGCAGATGCTCCGCGATGAACGCCTCGCGCGGCACACGGCCGATGGCGGCGAGAACTCGCTCGTCGGAGATATTCCGGGCACGCAGTTGGGTCTCGACCATCCGGGCCCGTTCGGGCGCGGCGGCGGCGTCAGCGTCGAAGGTGAGGCGATCCGGATCGAACCCGTCGCCCACGGCCGATCAGGACGGGGCGGGCGAGCCCGATGCGGCCGGCGAGGTCGACGGGGCGACCGATGGGGACGGGGCCGAGCCCGAACCCGACGGGGCGACCGAGCCCGACGCCGCGGGCGAACCGGAAGGCGCGATCGAGACCGACGGGGTCGGGCTGGCGCTTGGGGTCGGCGACGGGCTGGGCGAGACGTACGGCGTGAACATGCCGCCGGTCCCCAACAGCATCCCGTTTGCGAAGATCAGGCCGAAGACCGCGATCGTCGCGATCACGAAGATCTTCGACGCCCGATCCTGGACGCGGACCGCCGGGTCCACGACGACCTTCTCGGCCTTGACCTGCTTGCCGTCACGTGCGGCGCGGGCACGGGCGGCAGCGGACGTGGCCGCGACCGCGGCTACGGTCCCGGTCGCGGCGGCGACGGCCTCGTCTGCCGCCAGCTCCTCGCTGACGTCTTCGTCTTCGGCCTCGAGCTCGTCCTCGACGTCGGTGGCCTCGGCGTCGAGCTCGGCCTCGATCTCGTCGGCGCTCGCCTCGTCCTCGATGGGTGCCGCGGCCGCGACCAACTCGGGTTCGGGCGCCGCTGCCACCGCAGGCTCGGGCTCGGGCGCCGCAGGCTCCGGCTCCGGCTCGGCGGCAGTGACCGGCTCGGGCGCGGGCGCCGCTGCAGTGACCGGCTCGGGGTCGGGGGCCACCGGCTCGGGCTCAGGCTCGGGCTCGGCGTCCGCGAAGACCTCGACGGGTTCGGCCACGACCGGCTCGACCGGCGCCGCCTCGGCCGGGGGCAGCTCCTCGATCGCGATTGCCTGGGTCTCCTCGGACACGGAGAAGTCGGCGCCCCCAGCGACCGGCTCCGTCGCGGCGGGCGCGTCGCTCGGATCGTCCTCAGCGCCGAGCTCGTCGGCCGCGGCGGCCATCGCCTCGGCTTCGGCCCGGGCGGCGTCGGCCTCGGTTTCGGCCGCCGGGGCGGCATCAAGCTCGATCGCGGCCGGCTCGACGCCGTCAGTAGGCGTCGCGTTCGGCTCGGAGGCGTCGGACGCGGTGTCCTTCGGTTCGGTCATCCGGTCGTGTCTCTCCTGTGGTGGACGCTCGGCGGCTCGATCCGCGCAAGTCGGCGCGACGACGCGCGGCGGCGCCCGGTGCGCCCGCCAGTGTACCGAAGGTCAGGCGTCGCGCATCTCGGGCACGAGCAGACCGGACAGTCCGGCGAGGACCGTGACCACGCCGCTGACCACGAGGACCGGCACGATCCCGATCGTCTGGCCCAGGATTCCGCCGACGCCCATCGCCAGGGTCATCGATCCGAAGACGAGCGCGAACCGGAAGCCCACGACCCGGCCGATCAGGTCCGGCGGCGTCCGTTGCTGGAAGAGCGTCTGGCTCGGGATCACGAAGATCATGTTGGCGACGCCCGACCCGAACAGGATCCCGAAGTCGAGAACGAGGTTGCCGCTGAGCGCGAACGCGATCAGGAACAGGCCCCACAGCACGTAGCCGCCGATGACCATCCGGCCCTTCGCGAGGTGCATCCCGATCAGGCCGATCACGAAGCCGCCGATCAGGTTGCCCGAGCCGATGGCCATTTCGAGGAAGGCGTACGCCGCCTCCGGACCGACGTCCACCGGGTGCAGCACGCGCTCGACGAAGACGGGGGTGAGCGCGGTCAGCGACCCGAGCGCGAATTGGGCGAAGG
>JANLYK010000236.1:0-1744 GCA_031365595.1 Chloroflexota bacterium
ACGCGGTGTTCCAGGAGCTGAACGACAACCGTCGGGCGCGCCTGGGCGAACTCCTCGGACGGCTTGCCGATGACGAGCTCGCCGCTCTTCTGACCGGACTGCGGGCGATGCGCGTTGCCCGGACCGCCCTCCTTGCCGAGCGTGCTGCCCAGGCCGCGCCCGAGGCCGCGCGATGATCGGCCTGCTCCGGACCTTTCTCGCTCCGTACCGCGGCCGGCTGATCGTGGTGATCGGCCTGCTCCTCGTCCAGGCGATCGGCAACCTCTACCTGCCGGACCTGAACGGCGACATCATCAACAACGGCGTCGTCCGCGGCGACCTCGACTACATCGTGCGCGTGGGGCTCGAGATGCTCGTCATCACCGCGTTCATCGGCGCGGCGGCGATCGCCAGCGTCTACCTCAGTGCAGCGATCGCCAACGGCTTCGCCCGGGCTGTCCGGAGCGCCGTGTTCGGCGCCGTGGAGACGTTCGGCCAGGTCGAGGTCAACCTGTTCGGCCCCGCGTCGCTGATCACGAGGAACACCAACGACGTCCAGCAGGTCCAGCAGGTCGTGTTCACGGGCCTGACGATCCTCGTCTCTGCCCCGATCCTCGTCGTCGGCGGGATCTTCATGGCCCTCCGGACCGACGTTCCGTTGTCGGGCCTGCTCGTCGTCGTCATTCCGCTCATGGCGCTCGTGATCGGGCTCGTCATGTCCCGGGCGATCCCGTTGTTCCGGGCGACCCAGGTGAAGATCGATCGGATCAACCAGGTCATGCGCGAGACGCTGTCGGGCGTCCGGGTCATTCGCGCCTTCGTGCGGACCCGCCACGAGGAGCAGCGCTTCACGGACGCCAGCCGCGATCTCTACGACACCCAGCTCCGGGCCGGCCGGCTGTTCGCCCTGACCCAGCCCGTCATCTTCGCGATCTTCAACCTCTCGACGGTCGCTGCCCTGTGGTTCGGTGCGATCCGCGTCCAGGACGGCGCCCTTTCGATCGGGGACCTGACCGCGTTCCTCCAGTACCTGACCCAGATCCTGTTCGCGATCCTGACCGCGGTCTTCATGTTCATCCTGATCCCCCGCGCTGCGGTGTCATCGACCCGGATCCGCGAAGTCCTTGACACGAAACCATCGATCCACGATCCGGTTTCGCCCGTCGTCCCCGACCCGGCCGGTCCCGATCGCGGCGTGGTCGAGTTCCGTAATGTGACGTTCGGCTATCCGGGCGCCGAGCAGCCCGTCCTCCACGGCATCGCGTTCCGGGCCGAGCCCGGGCAGACGACCGCGATCGTCGGCAGCACCGGCAGCGGCAAGTCGACCCTCGTCAACCTCATCCCACGGTTCTACGACGCGACCGACGGATCCGTTCTCGTCGATGGAGTCGACGTCCGGGCGATGGACCGCGAGGTCCTGTGGTCGCGGATCGGCGTGATCCCCCAGAAGGCGTTCCTGTTCGGCGGGACCGTGTCGAGCAACCTCCGGTTCGGCCACGACACGGCCACCGATGACGAGATCTGGCACGCGCTCGACATCGCCCAGGGCAAGGACTTCGTCGCCGAGATGGACGGCGGCCTGGAGGCGCCGATCACCCAGGGGGGCTCGAACGTGTCGGGCGGCCAGCGCCAGCGGCTCGCGATCGCCCGGGCGCTCGTCAAGGACGCCGCGATCTACATCTTCGACGACAGCTTCTCGGCCCTCGACTTCGCGACCGACGCGCGGCTTCGGGCGGCCCTCGAGCGCGAGCTCGGCGGGGCGACC
>JANLYK010000277.1:0-1525 GCA_031365595.1 Chloroflexota bacterium
GCGAACCAGCGCGAGGACTGCCAGATCGTCGGTTACGTCAACAGCATCGAGAAGTACTGGACGGGCGCGCTCCAGGGCTACGAGAAGGCCGAGACCGTTCTGTTCAGTGGCAACGTGTCCACCGGCTGCGGCGGCGCGACCTCCTCGACCGGTCCCTTCTACTGCCCGGCGGACAAGAACGTGTACATCGACCTGACCTTCTTCCAGGAGCTCCAGGACCGGTTCGGGGCCAAGGACGCGCCGTTTGCCCGGGCATACGTGCTCGCCCACGAGTACGGCCACCACGTCCAGGATCTCAAGGGCGCACTCCAGCCCGGAGGCAACGACACCGGACCGACGAGCCGATCGGTCCGGACGGAACTCCAGGCCGACTGCTACGCCGGCATCTGGGCCAACCACGCCCAGTCGACCGGGTTCATCAAGCCCCTGACCGCCGAGCAGATCGGGGCGGCCGATGCCGCGGCCAAGGCCGTCGGCGACGACCACATCCAGCAGTCGAGCGGCGGCGGGGTCGATCCGGACAGCTTCAGTCACGGCACCTCGGAGCAGCGCGTCCGCTGGTTCACGACCGGCTACGAGTCCGGCAATCCGGATGACTGCGACACGTTCAACGCGACCAACCTCTGATCGCGCGTCGGGCGCGCAGGGCCCGACGTCGGCCGAGCTGCCCGGAGAAGCCGTCCGTCGGGTGCGCGGCGAGGTCCTCGGTGACGAGCGGTCGGCGCGATTCGGAGCGTTCGAGCGGCGGTTCTCGCTCGTCAGCCGGGTCCTGGACGACCTGGTCGCGGTGCCTGGGACGAATCATCGCGTCGGCCTTGACCCGATCGTCGGCCTGATCCCGGTCGTCGGCGACGCGGTGTCGGGCGTGGTCGGCTTCTGGCTGATCGCCGAGGCGACGCGCTTCGGCGTCCCGCGCGTGGTCGTAGCCCGGATGGTCCTGAACACGACCGCCGACCTGATCCTCGGCTTCATCCCGGTGGTCGGTGATCTCTTCGATGTCGTGTCGCGGTCGAACAGCCGCAACCTGGCGCTGTTCCGGCGTCACGCCCTGGAGCCGGAAGCGTCGACCCGGGACGACCGGCTCATCGTTCTCGGCTTCGGCGCGGTCCTGATCGGGGTCCTGTGGTTGATCGTGACAGCGATCGCCTGGCTGCTCTCGATCGAGATTCCGGCTCCCTAGTCGGCGCAGCCACCTCGCTCAAGCGACGTCGTCGATGCTGACCTCGATGAGCGGGCTCTGTTCGACCATGCGGTCGAGGTCGGTTCGCCGCCAATTCCGGGCGACCGTCGCGAGGATGCGCCGGCGCTCGACGGGGTCATCCACGATCCGGGCCGTTGCCGGCAGGTCGGCGACCGCGTCGGGCGCCTTCACGTGGACAGTCAAGCGCGGATCCACGACGAGGTTCGCGATCCACGACCGCCGACTTGGACTCGGCATGCCCGAGATCCACAGCCGATCGTCGATCCGGTGGAACGCGATCTCGATGCGCCGCGGCTCGCCCGTCTGGCGTCCGGTCGTCGTGAT
>JANLYK010000316.1:0-1970 GCA_031365595.1 Chloroflexota bacterium
CGGCGTCCGCTATGTGTATGGCGATCGCCACCGCTGGACGAAGCTCGCGACGCTGCTCAGTCACATGGGCCTGATCCTGTTCCTCGTCGCGGCGGTCGTGACCTGGCAACTGGGCGACGAGCAGGGCCTCGTCGTGGCCGAAGGCGACACGCTGACCGTGCAGCCGATCGGGACGCCGGGCCTGCTCCTCGTCAAGAACTACCAGTTCGAAGCCCCCGGGTTCCTGGAGTCGGGCAGGGCTTCGGACTTCACGACCGATCTCGGGGTCTTCCAGAACGGGGTCGAGATCGCGCGCAAGACGATCCGCGTGAACGACCCGCTCGCGGCGGCCGGCTACACGTTCCACGAGAACGGGTTCGGACCGGCCCCGGAACTCCTCGTCAGCGACCTGGCCGGTCGGCCGCTGTGGGACGGACCGGTCCCGCTGACCGACCAGGCCGCAGGATTCCCGTTCGGAACGCTGGCCGTGCCCGGCCGCGACGTCGGCCTCCAGCTCCTCCTCCAGCGCCAGGCCGACGGGACCGGGGTCGTCCTCATCCTGCCGTACCGGGTCACGGGAACCGACAGCCAAGGCCAGCCGATCATCGAGAACCTCGTGCCGGTCGCCGTGCCGGCCGGCGAGGCCCAGGTCCCGCCCGGTCTGGACTTCTCGGTCGGGGTCAAGCGCTTCTCGGACTTCACGATCCTGATCGCGAAGAAGGACCCGGGGCAGGGGATCGTGTGGACCGCGTTCGTCCTCCTGATCGTCGGCCTGGCGATCACGTTCTACCTGCCCCGCCGCCGGATCTGGGCGCGCCTCGACCCGGGCGGTGAGCTGCGCCTCGTCGCCCGCTCGGACCGCTATGTCGACGTGGAGCGCGAGTTCGGGCGACTGCTCGACGATCTGGTCGCGCGCCGCGCTGCGGGTGCCCGTCCCGGTTCCGACCGTCCCGCGCCGGCCGGCTGACCGGCCCTCCCGGACCGACCCGATGGCCACCCTGGTCGACCTGCGCGCTGCCGTCCTGCCAAACGCGCGCTGGCTGGCCGCCGGCCCCGACGTCGCGCCGTCGACCGCCGCGAGCCTGGACCTGGCCTGGGTTCGCCTGATGCGCGCCGGGTCGCCGGCCTTCGACGCTCTCGATCCGGCGGACGTCGTGATCCTGCCCCGGCCGGCCCGCGAGCTCGTCGCCTCCGAGGCGGAGGGCGGGGTGCCCGGACTCGTCCGGGCGTGCGTGGAGGCCCGGGTCGGGGGCATCGTGCTCGCCGGCGGGGCGGAAGCGCCCCACGGGGCGGCGTTCGAGACCAATCTGGGGCGTCTCGTTTCGGCCGCGGCCGCGGCGGGCCTGCCGGTGCTCGACGCCGGCTCGGCAGACGCGATCGCCGTCGAACGGAGTGCGATCGGCTTCCTCGTCAATCACCGGGCCGAGCTGGAACGCCAGGCAACGCTGCTCGAAACGCAACTCGAGCAGGTCGCGCTCGGCGGCGGCGGGCCCGAGGGCCTGGCAGCGGCGATCGCCGGCTTCCTCGGCCGCCCGATCGCCATCGAGGGACGCGGCGGGTCGATCCTCGCTGTCCATGCCCCGCCGGACGCGCCTGGAGCGGCGGCCGACGTGACGGCGTACCACCACCGACGGCGCTCAGCGGGGACCCGGATCGCATTGCCGATCCCGGGCGACCCCGGAGCCAGCAGCGGCGCCTTCGCCCTGCTCGGGGTACGCCCGGCGAGCGAGCTGGAGCGGGTGGTGACGGCCCGGATCGCCGGCCTGGTCGCGCTCGAGCTCGCCCGCGACGAGGCGCTCGGGCGGGCGGTCGAGATCGCCCGGCGCGAGCCGCTCCCGGCCGATGGGCCGCCGTGGGTCGTGATCGTCGCGCGCCAGGCTCCGCCCGGTGGGTCGGGTCACGGCGCCGACCCCGATCGTGGCGCTCCGGCCCTCGCACCACGAGCGCCCGGGCGCGGCGCGGCCGATCGCGGCGCGGCCGATCGCGGCGAG
>JANLYK010000337.1:0-1897 GCA_031365595.1 Chloroflexota bacterium
ACACGTTCCTGCCGCGGCTCCGCGAGGCGGGCGTGTCCGAGGCGGATCTCCGGACGATCACGATCGACAACCCGCGTCGCCTGCTGACGATCGCCGCCCCGATCGGCTGAACGGCGCGTCGTCTCGCGGCCCCGCGGGCCGGGCGACCCCGGTGGCTCGGGCCGACCGCCTCGAGCCTAGCCCTCGAGCGTTGCCTCGACCGACAGCTCGACGTTGCCCTTCAGCGCTCGTGAGATCGGGCAGCCGTCCTTGGCCTCGTCAGCCGCCGCGGCGAAGCTCTCGGGAGTCGCGCCGGGGACGATGCCGCGGACACGGATCTCGGACTTCGTCACCGTCCAGCCGGCTTCCTTCTTGTCGGCGCTGATCGCGACCTCGACGTCGAGCCGGGTCGGCGGGGTGCCCGCCTTGGCGAGGACGTTCGAGCAGGCCATCGAAAAGCACGAGGCGTGGGCGGCCGCGAGCAGCTCCTCCGGCGACGTCACGCCCTCCGGTTCGGTCGTGCGCGCGGCCCAGGTCGTCGGCTGGTCGCGGAAGATGCCGGTCGTGGCGGCGGTCACGGTTCCGTTGCCGGACGGCAGATCGCCGCTCCAGGTGGCCGTTGCGTGTCGAGTCGTGGCCATGAATCGAGGACCTCCATCGAGCGGGCAAATCGGGATCGAAGCCGAGTGGGTTGTCACGGGCCATCGGCGGGTGACCCGATGGTCCCACAGGCTGCCGATCCGGTCCGGGGAGGTCGCGTTGGGTCCGGGCCGGAGCGGTGACGGTCCTGCGCCCGAGAGCGTCGAAACGCGCCCGTACCAATCGCGCGGGCTTGTCGGGACGTCTCACCCATACCGCCCGGTCAGCTCGTCCGGGATGGTTCGGGCATGACCGCCATCACCCGCGCCCCCGGCCTCCGACGCCTGACGTCGCTCACCATCGCCGCCGTCCTCGGATTGGCGGTCCTGGCCCCGGCTGCCGGTGCGACGACAGCGGCTCCCGTCTCGGCCGCCGCCATCACGGCCGCCGAGCAGGCGATGGTGGTTGCGCTGAACGCCGACCGTGCGGCCCTCGGACTCGTTCCCGTCCAGGTGGACGCGCGGCTGATGGCGATCGCCCGGGCGCGTTCCGTCGACATGGCGACGAAGGGCTACTTCAGCCACACCCAGCCGGATGGCCGGAACGTCTTCAACATCCTCACCGCCCAGGCGGTCAGCTGGTACAACGCCGGCGAGATCATCGCGGTGAACAACTACCCGATGGACTCGACCGCGTCTGTCGCCAACCGCCAGTGGATGAACTCGCCCGGCCACAAGGCGATCATCATCTCGAAGGACTTCAACTACGTCGGCGTCGGGCTCGCGCTCGATCCGGCCACCGGCAAGAAGCTCTGGACGGCGGTCTACATCAAGGGCCCAGACCGGACCGGTGCCCGAGCCGCCGTGACCGGCGCTGCCCTGCGCACCGGTCCGACGGCGAGCACTCGGTACGCGAAGCTCACCTGGAGCGGGTACGACCCGAAGCTCCAGGTGCTGACGGCCGGCCTCTCCACGTTCACGGTCCAGCGCCGGGTCGACGGCGGGGCGTGGACAACGGCGGTCAGCTCGACGGCCTACACGTACACGACCTTCAAGGTCCTGATCGGCCACGTCACCGAGTTCCGCATCGCCGCCCGCGACAAGAAGGGCAACCAGGGCGCCTGGTCGACCAGGGTCCTCGACCTCCGCTGACCGATCGCGGCGGCGGCGGCGGCGCTCGTCAGCGCTCGGTCCCGCGTACCGTCCGCACCGCCCCGCCGAGCGCCCGGTGCCGCGTGGCGCGCGGCCACACGACCCGCCCAACGCCGCCGAACGCCCGATGGGCCTCGATCGCCGCGGCGAAGGCGGGCACGAACCCGGGCTCGGCCAGAGGATCGAAG
>JANLYK010000360.1:0-1881 GCA_031365595.1 Chloroflexota bacterium
CCCGCCGCCGCGCGAGTCGCGGCTCAGCATCCCGAGGTCGAACTTGCGCTCCGTGCCGTAGATCAGCCGGGACCGAACCCGACCGACTTGAAGGCTGCCATGAGGGCGAATGACAGATCGGACGCGATGTCGGCGTCATCGATCTTGACCATCCGGAGGTGGCAGCTCGGGCAGGTCAGCCCTGGCATGACGATCTCCAGGTGGATCGGCGGGAGCGAGCGCAATGCAACGTCGACGGCGACGGCCGTCGGCTGTTCGGCGACCGGCGTAAGGTCGGCGTCGCACGCGCGGCAAATCCTCGTCGATCGGATGAGGCCTCTGCGTCTGGGACTGACCAGCTGCTTGTGCAGGGCATCCAGGAGCTCGGAACCGAACTCACCGTATGGGTACCGCTTGCCCTTGCTCGTCTCGCGGAAGGACAGGTCCGAGATCTCGACGCTGACGTCCGCAGCGGGACCCTCGCTTGCATCCGAGGCGCGTCCTCGAATCGGAGGCAGGCGACCGAGAGCGTTCTCTGTCACCCCGACCTACCCGTCCGGCCGGCGGCGCCCCGCCAGCATCCCGAGGTCGAACTTGCGCTCGGTCCCATGGATCAGCCGATCGATGTTGTCGGCATGGGCGACCCAGATCAGAGCCGGCCCGATCACCGCGTAGACCAGGTACTGGGGCGGCACGGCGCCCGAGGCCACGGCCCAGATCACGAGCATGGCCGGGAACAGCGCCGCCGAGCCCAGCAGCGACCCCAGCGACACATAGCGCGTGACGAGGATCACGAGCACGAAGACCGGCGTCGCGAGGAGCACAGCGATCGGCTGGATCACGAGCATCGTCCCGACGCCCGTTCCGACGCCGCGCCCGCTCCGGAACCCGACGAAGATCGACCAGATCGCGCCCGCGACCGCGGCGAGGCCGCACAGGACCTCGACGACCGCGGAGCCGGCGAGGACACGCGCGAGCAAAACTGGGACTGCGCCCTTCAGGAGGTCACCCGTAACGACCACCGCGGCCCGCTTCCGCCCCAGCGCCCGCAGGGCATTCGTCCCGCCCGTCCGCCCCGACCCGACGGTCCGAGGATCCACGCCCCCGGTCAGCCGCGCGACGACGACGCCCATCGGGATCGAGCCGCACAGGTAGGCGCCGACGATGAGGGCGAGGTACATCAGGATCGTCGCGCCGTCCATGCCGCCTCTCGGAGTTCTGCCGGGCCGATCGGCCGCGAGTCTAGCACCGGGCCGGGCCGCGTCGGTTGCGGGCTCGGCGAGGGCACGCGTACCATCGGGGCACATGATCCACCCGCCCAGCCGGACGCTCCGAGCGTGCCGGTCCGTGGCTCGCGAGGCGCATTGATCCCATGGCCGTCGGCTCATCCAATGACTTCGATCTCGTCGTGCTCGGCGCCGGAACCGGCGGCTACACGGCCGCCTTCCGGGCCGGCCAGCTCGGGCTGAAGGTCGCTCTCGTCGACGAGGACAAGATCGGCGGCACCTGCCTCCATCGCGGCTGCATCCCGACCAAGGCCCTGCTCGAGTCGGCCGGCTTCGTCGAGCACGTCCGCCACGCCAAGGACTATGGCCTCACGATCGAAGGCGAGCCCGGCATCGACTATGTCCAGATGGCCGCCCGCAAGGACCAGGTCGTGAAGCGGATGTGGACCGGGCTCAAGACCCTCGTCGACAAGAACAAGGTCGTGTGGGTCGCCGGACGCGGCCGGCTCGAGGGCCCCAACAAGGTCCGGGTCACCCAGCCCGGCGACGACGGCACGCCCGGCGCCGGCGGCGACCGCGTCCTCCAGTCGACTGACATCATCCTCGCGTGCGGCTCGCGGGTGAAGAGTCTGCCGGGCCTGACCCCGGACGGCGAGCGGATCCTGACGAGCGACGA
>JANLYK010000180.1:0-20445 GCA_031365595.1 Chloroflexota bacterium
CGCCCTGGAACTTCCCGCTCCTGATCATCAGCCAGAAGCTGCCCTTCGCCCTGGCCGTGGGTTGCACCGCGGTGGTCAAGCCCGCCGACCTGACGCCGGGCACGACGATCCGACTGGCTCAGCTGGCCCAGGAGGCCGGCCTGCCCGAGGGGGTCTTCAACGTCGTCACCGGACCGGGCCGGGTCGTCGGCAACCGCCTGGCCGAGCACCCCGACGTCGACATGATCAGCTTCACCGGCTCCACCGAAGTCGGAAAGCGCGTGATCGACGCCTCGAAGGGGAACCTGAAGAAGGTCGAGCTCGAGCTCGGCGGCAAGAACCCGCAGCTCGTCTTCGCCGACGCCGACCTGGATGCTGCGCTGGACGCGGTCGTGTACGGCGTCTACTTCAATATGGGCGAGTGCTGCAACAGCGGCAGTCGCCTGCTCATCCAGCGGTCGATCGCCGATGAGTTCATCGAGCGGGTCGTCGAGCGGGCGCGCACCGTGCCGATCGGAGATCCGCTGGATCCGGCCACCAAGATCGGGGCGATCGCCAGCGACGAGCAGTTCGACAAGATCCTGGAGCTCGTCGACGCCGGCCGATCCGAAGGCGCTGACCTGCTGCTCGGAGGGAACCGACTGACGACCGATCGTGGCCGATTCATGGAAGCGACGGTCTTCTCGGATGTCACGCCGACGATGCGGATCGCGCGCGAGGAGATCTTCGGGCCGGTCCTGTCCGTCCTGACCTTCGACACCGCCGAAGAGGCCGCCAGGATCGCCAACGCGACGAAATTCGGGTTGTCGGCGGGCGTCTGGACGCGCGACCTCGACACGGCCATCGGCATGAGCCGGGCGATCCACGCCGGCACGATCTGGATCAACACGTTCCTCGAGGGCTACCCGGAGCTGCCGTTCGGCGGATACAAGGAGAGCGGACTCGGGCGTGAGTTCGGGCGCTTCAGCATTGACGCCTTCACCGAGCTGAAGTCGGTCCAGATGCACCTGGGTCCACGGACGTCGTGGTGGATGGACCGGACGAGCGGGACGCCCGGGTGAGCCGCATCGTTCCGGTCCTGTCCGCCGCCGATGCGGTGAAGCTCATCGCGTCGGGCGCGACCGTGTCGGTCAGCTCGTCGAGTGGACTGGGCTGCCCGGACGCGGTGCTGGCGGCACTCGGCGCGCGGTTCGCCGCGAACGGCGAGGGCGGCGACCTGACGTTGCTCCATCCGATCGCCGCCGGCGACATGTACGGCATCGACGGGATCGATCACCTGACGAGCCCGGGTCAGATCAAGCGCGTGATCGCGGGCTCGTATCCGAGTGGCCCGTCATCGGCCACCCCGCCGAAGATCGTGACCCTCATCGAGGACGGGGCGATCGAGGCGTACAACATCCCGTCCGGCCTCATGTTCCAGCTCCACCGAGCGGCGGCCGTCGGACAGCCCGGCGTCCTGACCGAGGTCGGCAAGGACACGTTCATGGACCCGCGACGACAGGGCGGGCGCATGAACGCGCGGACGACCGAGGACATCGTGGAGGTGGTCGACTTCGATGGCCGGGAGTGGCTCTTCATCCGGTCCATCCCGGTCGACGTGGCGATCATCCGAGCCACCACGGCGGACGAGTTCGGCAACCTCTCCTCGGAGGACGAAGGCGCTCCCCTCGGCGTCCTCGACCAGGCCCTTGCCGCCCACAACAACGGCGGTGTGGTCATCGCCCAGGTCAAGCGACTCGCGAAAGGCCGGACGCTCCCTGCCCAGACGGTCCGCGTCCCGGGGATCGTGGTCGATGCGATCGTCGTCGCGCCGGACCAGCTCCAGACGACCCAGACCGTCCTGCTGCCCGAAGCCGCGGGCCACTACCGGGCGCCGATCTCGGAGCTCGAGCTGGCTCCATGGGGACCCGAGAAGGTCGTCGCACGGCGGGCCAGCCAGGAGCTCCGCGACGGCGAGGCCGTCAACCTCGGGTTCGGCATCTCGGCGCTGGTGCCGCGGATCCTCCTCGAGGAAGGGCTGGATGGCGCCGTCACGTGGGTGATCGAACAGGGGGCCGTCGGGGGCGTGCCGTTCCTCGGGTTCCAGTTCGGATGTGCCCAGAACCCGGACGCCCTGCTGCCGTCGCCCGACCAGTTCACGTATCTCCAGGGCGGCGGCTTCGACCGCGCCCTCCTGTCGTTCCTCGAGGTCGACGCCGACGGCAACGTGAACGTGTCGCGCCTGAACGCCAAACCTCACGTGACCGCCGGCGTCGGTGGCTTTGTCGACATCACCGCTCGCGCGAAGCGGATCGTCTTCTCGGGCTTCTTCACGGCCGGCGCCCAGCTCGCGATCGAGGACGGCCACGTCGTCATCCTCAAGGAAGGCAAGCATCAGCGGTTCGTGCCGGAGGTCCAGCACGTCACCTTCAGCGGACGCCGGGCCCGCGAACTGGGTCAGGACGTCGTGTTCGTCACCGAGCGCTGCGTGATCCGCCTATTGCCGGACGGGCTGACCGTGACCGAGATCGCCCCCGGGATCAGCGTCACGCGCGATATCGTCGGCCAGACGGCCCTCGATCTGCGGATCAGCCCAGACCTGCATCAGATGGACGCCCGCCTGTTCCGACCTGAACCGATGGGCGTGCAGTTGCGGGAGCGCTCGACGTGAACGCAACGCCGGCCGATCAGCACGTTCTGGTCTCGGTCGATGGCCCGGTCGCGACCATCACCCTGAACCGGCCCGAGAAGCTCAATGCCCTGACGTTGCCGATGCTGGCGGACCTCGACGCCGCGTGCGTCGCAATCGATGCCGACGCCGACGTGCGGGTCGTGATCGTGACCGGTGCCGGACCAAAGGCCTTCTCGGCGGGCGCCGATGTCGTCGCGTGGTCCGCCCTCTCGCCACTCGACATGTGGCGAACCTGGACACGGACGGGACAGCGGGTCCTGGACCGGCTCGAATCGCTGCGCCAGCCGACGATCGCGGTGCTGAACGGCGTTGCCTTCGGCGGAGGACTCGAACTTGCCCTGGCGTGCGACCTGCGGATCGCGGCCGACAACGTACAGATCGGGGCTCCGGAGGTCGGGATCGGGACCGTCCCGGGCTGGGGCATGACGACCCGCCTGACGACGGTTGTCGGCGTGGCCCGGGCCAAGCAGATGATCCTGACCGGTTCGCCGGTCGAGGCGGCGACAGCCGCCGCATGGGGCCTGGTGTCCGAGGTCGTCCCGGCCGCTGAGCTTGTGGCGCGGGGCGCAGATCTCGCGGCCCGGATCTCCGCCCAGGCGCCGGTCGCGGTGCAGACGGCCAAGCAGTTGATCGACGCCAACCGCCCGCGGACGACGCTCGAGCCGCTGGGCGGCGGGCTGACCGCGTTCACCGATGACGCCCGTGAGGGCCAGGCGGCGTTCCGCGAACGACGACCACCCGAATACGGAGGCTCCTGAACCGATGTCCGTCGCCGAATCGCCGACGCTGCCTCACGGCTTCGAGGCGCTTGCCGAGGAAGCCCTCGGCTTCGCCGCGGTCCAGGTCAAACGCCTCGTGACGACGCAGCCCGGAGCATTCCCGATCTTCACGGTCGGCGGGCGCTGGCACGTCGAGGAAGAGGCCTGGACGAACTGGACCGAGGGCTTTCTCGGCGGGCTGATCTGGATCGTGGCGCGGCGGACGGGCGACGCCTGGTGGCGCGAGCAGGCCGAGACGTACAGCCTCCTGATCGAGGCGCGCAAGGATGACCGGAGCGTCCACGACCTTGGGTTCCTGTTCATCTCGACCTGGAAGCGCTGGTTCGAGGCGACCGGCGATCAGACCCGGATGGACACGGTCGCCCACGCCGGTCGAACGATGGCCCTCCGGTTCCACGAGAAGGGCCGCTACCTGCGCTCGTTCGTGTCCGCGGATTCGTGCTTCATCGACATCATGATGAACGTCGGGATCATCTTCGAGGCCGCTCGCGAGACGGGCGACGAGGATCTCCTCCGGATCGCGACCGAGCACTGTCTCACGACGCGCCGGCATCTCGTGCGCGGCGACGGGAGCACCGCCCATGAAGCGATCTTCGATCTGGATTCCGGCGAGTTCCTGCGCACCGGGACGCACCAGGGTTGGCGAGCCGATTCGTCCTGGGCACGCGGCCAGGCGTGGGCGCTCTACGGGTTCGGAACGGCCTACGCCCTGTCCGGCGATGCGCGCTTCCTCGACACCGCGGAGCGCTGCGCCGACTTCTTCCTGGACCGGACCGGCGCCCGCGTCGTGCCGCCGAACGACTGGGAAGAACCCGATCCGCCCCGGCCGTATGAGTCATCCGCAGCCGCAATTGCTGCGAGCGGGCTCTGGCAGCTGGCTGGGCTGACCGCCGATCCGCAGCGCGCCGCGCGCTACCGGGCGGCCACGATCGCGATCCTGACGAGGCTCTCGTCGCCCGAGTTCCTGGCCCTCGACGACCCGACGTGGGAGGGGATCCTGCGTCACGGCGTGTACCACGAGCGCCGCAAGCTCGGCGTCGACGAGAGCGTCATGTGGGGCGACTACTTCTACGTCGAAGCGCTCGATCGCGTGCTCGAATCCGTGCGGGCGGCCCGTCCATGATCGACCTGGACGCCACCACGATCAGCACCGACATCGCGATCATCGGCAGCGGCATGGGCGGCGGCACGCTCGCCTATGCGCTCCGGAATCACGGCGCGAAGATCCTCATCGTCGAACGCGGCGGCTACCTGCCGCGCGAGCCCGAGAACTGGAGCCCGCGGGAGATCTTCGTCGCCAAGCGCTACCGCACGACCGATCCGTTTCTTGACGGGCAGGGCAAGCCGTTCCGGCCGTCGATCTACTACTTCGTCGGCGGTTGCACCAAGGTCTACGGAGCGGCCCTGCCGCGCTTCCGGCGCGAGGACTTCGAGCACCTCGAGAGCGAGGACGGCGTCTCGCCGGCCTGGCCAGTCCGCTATGACGAGCTCGAGCCTTACTACGCCGAGGCCGAGCGGTTGTTCCGCGTCCACGGCACCGCCGGCACGGATCCCGTCGAGGGTGCGCGGTCGACGCCGTTCCCCTATCCGGCCGTCCCCCACGAGCCCGTCATCGCCGCGGTCGCAGACAGCTTCGAACGCCAGGGCTTGCGCCCGTTTCCCCTGCCGCTCGGGATCGACCTGCGCGAAGGTGGCACCTGCATCCGCTGCAAGACGTGCGACGCCTTCCCATGCCAGGTCCTTGCCAAGAGCGATGCCGAGGTGTGCGTCACCACACCCGCCCTCGAGTCGCCGAACGTCTCGATGCTGACCGGGGCACGCGCGGTGGCGCTCCGGACGGATCCCTCGGGCCGGCGCGTCACCGGCCTCGACATCGACATGAACGGGACGCGGCGGACCGTGCTCGCGTCGACCTATGTGGTCGCTGCCGGAGCGATCAACTCTGCCGCGTTGCTGCTTCGCTCCGCCTCGGACCGCCATCCGAACGGCCTCGCCAACTCGACCGGATTGGTCGGGCGCAACTACATGGCGCACGTCAACTCGGCGCTCATGGCGATTCGCCCGCAGGTCAACGGCACCGTCTTCCAGAAGACCCTGGCCGTGAACGACTGGTACTTCGGCGAGTCCAACTCCCGAGTGGGGATGGGCCACGCCCAGCTGCTCGGCAAGTTGCAGGCCGGCATGCTCGAGGCGTCGGTGCCGTGGGCGCCGACAAGGGTCCTCGCTGAGCTCGCCGGCAGGAGTGTCGACTGGTACCTGATGACCGAGGACCTCCCGGATCCCGAGAACCGTGTGTCGCTCGATTCATCCGGCCGGGTCATCGTCAACTGGCGGGTCAACAACGAGAGACTGCACAAGCGGCTCACTCGGTCGATGGCGACGGCGATGCGTCGGGCGGGCTACCCGATGATCCAGACGCGTCGCTTCGGCCTCGATGCCACCGCCCATCAGTGCGGCACCGTGAAGTTCGGCGACGATCCCGCGACATCTGTCCTGGACCCGCTCTGCCGCAGCCACGACGTCGCGAATCTGTTCGTCATGGACGCATCGTTCCTGCCCTCGTCGTCGGCCCAGAACCCCGCCCTCACGGTCGCCGCGCAGGCACTGCGTGTCGGCGAGAAGGCGGCATTCAACTGAGCCCATCCATGTCGGCGGCCTCGTGCCCGGGGCGGCCGCTCCCCTCGTCCCTGGATCGAACGGAGGTCACTCGGTGAGCGAGCGCCACACCCACATCGTGATCGGGGCCGGCGCCGCGGGTTGTGCCGTCGCGGCGCGCCTGAGCGAAGAGCCGAACAACCGCGTCCTCCTCCTCGAGGCCGGCGGTCGTGACTGGAACCCGCTCATCCACATGCCGGCCGGGTTCACGAAGCTCACCGGGCCGAGCGTCAACTGGGGCTTCGAGACGGTCCCCCAGCCGGAGCTGAACAACCGGCGGATGCACTACCCGCAGGGCCGGACCCTCGGCGGCAGCACGTCGATCAACGCGATGATCTACATCCGCGGCAATCGGCTCGACTACGACGAATGGCGGGATCTCGGAAACGAAGGCTGGGGCTACGACGGCGTCCTGCCCTACTTCCGCAAGTCCGAGAACAACGAGCGCCTCGCAGACCAGTACCACGGCACGGGCGGGCCATTGAACGTGACCGACCAGGTCGGGCACAACCCCCTCTCGAAGGGCTTCGTGCGCGCGGCCCAGAGCGTCGGCATCCCATTCAGTCACGACTTCAACGGTGCCGAACAGGCCGGCGTCGGCTTCTACGACGTCACCCAGCGAAACGTCCGGAGAGAGAGCTCGGCGACCGCGTTCCTGCGGCCGGCACGAACGCGCAGGAACCTGCGGATCGCGACCCACGCCCAGGCCACACAGCTGATCGTCGAGAACGGCCGGGCTATCGGCGTGCGCTACCTTGCCAAGGGCAAGCCGACCGAAGCGCGGGTCGAGGCCGGCGGAGAAGTGGTCGTCTCCGGGGGGGCCGTCAACTCGCCACGTCTGCTGCTCCTGTCCGGGATCGGGCCCGCCGACGAGTTGCGGAAGCTCGGGATCCCGGTGGTCCATGACCTGCCCGGCGTGGGCAAGAACTTCCAGGACCACATGGATGTCTATCTCACGGCCGAGACGGCTCCGGTCAGCTACAACGGCGAGGACCGCTGGGACAAGGCCGCCCGCCACGGCATCCAGTACCTGCTCTACAAGACGGGACCGGTCACCGCGTGCGTGGCCGAAGCGGGCGCGTTCGTCTCCTCGAGCGCAGATGTTCGCTCACCGGACATCCAGATCCATTGCCTGCCCGCCTTCGTCGTCGATCACGGCCGTCTCCGGATCAAGGGCCACGGGGTCACGATCAACACCTGCAACCTGCGGCCGAAGAGCATCGGCTCGGTCACGCTGCGCTCCGCCGATCCGATGACGGAACCGGCGATCGATCCGGCCTTCCTGCAGGACCCCGACGACTGGACGATCTCCATGGAGGCCTTCGAGCGCGGTCGCGAGATCCTCAACGCACCCGCGTTCAAGGACCTCATCCGCAAGGAGGCGATGCCCGGGCCCGACGTCAAGACGCCGGACGGCATCCGGGCCTACATCAAGGAGTGGTCGAAGACCGACTACCACCCGGTCGGGTCGTGCAAGATGGGCAGCGATGAGGCGGCAGTGGTCGATACCCAGCTCCGGGTCCGCGGACTCGAAGGCCTTCGCGTCATCGACGCGTCCATCATGCCGACGCTCATCAGCGGCAACACGTCCGCGCCGTCGATCATGATCGGCGAGAAGGGGGCAGCAATTCTTCGCGCGGGAGCAGTCGTGTGAGCACGATCCGCTGGGGCCTGGTCGGCGCGAGCGACATCGCCGAGACCCGGATGCTGCCGGCCATGCGCCGGCTCGGCCACGACGTGATCGCCGTCGCCTCCGGGAGCGCCGAGCGGGCGGCCACGTACGCCGACCGCAATGGCATTCCCCGGTCCGGGACCGTCGCGGAGATTCTTGCGCGCGACGACATCGACGCCGTCTACATCAGCAGCACCAACGAGCACCATCGCCCGCAGACGGAGCTCGCCGCCGCCGCCGGCAAACACGTCCTCTGCGAGAAGCCCATCGCCCTGTCACTCGAGGACGGGCAGGCGATGGTCGACGCGTGCGGGCGGGCCGGCGTCACCCTTGCGACCAATCACCACCTGCCCGGCTCCGGGCTCCATCGCACGATCCGGCGCCTCGTCGCCGACGGTGCGGTCGGGCGCATCCTCGCGGTCCGCGTCCACCACGCAGTTCTTCTTCCGGCGCGACTCCAGGGCTGGCGTCTCGGCAGCCCGGCGGGTGGCGGCGTCACGTTGGACATCACCTGCCACGACGCCTCGGTCCTCAACCCCCTGCTCGGTGCGCTTCCGGCGGACGTCGTGGCGCTCGCCGAGAGCCAGGGGCCGTGGGGCGCGGCGGCCGAAGATGCGGTCATGTCCACCCTGCGCTACGCCGACGGCACGCTCGTCCAGACCCACGACGCGTTCACGATCGCGTACGCTCCGACCGGCCTTCAGGTCCATGGCTCTGACGGCACCATCGAGGCGGCTGGCGCCTTCGTCCAGGATCCGGTCGGCACGATCGTGCTCCGCGACGCGAGCGGCGAGCGAGTGGTGGAGCCGGAGGACCGGCGCGACCTGTACGAGATCAACGTCGCGGCGTTCGCGGCGGCGGTTCGGGGCGACGGCGCCCCGACCGCGACCGGGCTCGACGGGCTGCGTGCGGTCCGGGTCGCCCTGGCCGTTCGTGAGGCTGCCGAATCCGGGCGACGGGTGTCGATCGCGAGCTGAGGGACACGACGCAGCGGAGGCGTGGCGCATGGTCAAGGATGTCGCTGCCAAGCGGTCGACGGACCGGCTGGCGACGCGGACGTCACACGGCGGCGCAACCGACCGGATTGGCCAACTGACGGGCGGTAGCGTGGATCGAGATGCGGTCTGCCGATTCCTCGAGCAGGTTCCGATCGATCACGCGACCCTCCAGTTCTGCGAGCGGTTCGACGAGGAGAGCCGGATCTGGAACTTCGACACGCACTCGCACCCCTATTTCGAGTTGATCTTCTTCATCGAAGGCAAGGCCAACATCGATGCCGGGGCGGAGACGGTCGACGTCCGCGGATTTGACGTGATCGTGTACCCGCCTGGCCTTCTCCACGCCGAGCATCTGGAGCTCGGCCGACGGCAGAAGATCATCTGCTTCTGGGTCGACACCGGGCCGACGCCGACGTTCGACCACGCGATCAAGCTCATGGACGAGCGAGGGACTCTGCGCGAACTCTTCGAGATGACATACGCGGAGTTCACCACCAACCGCCCGTGTGCCGCCGACCTGATCTCGGTCTACCTCCAGGCGATCTTCCTGCAGGCGCGTCAGCACTTCGCCGAGCCGAGCCGGGAAACGAGCTCACTCGTCGAACGCTGTCTTGGCTACATCCACGAGAACTACGCCCAGGATTTCGACATCGACGCGCTCGCGGCCACGGTCGCGGTCAGCCCGAGCTACCTGTTCCGGTTGTTCAAGAAGAAGATGCGGCAGACGCCGATGCACTACCGGACGGTCGTGCGCATCGACAAGGCGAAGCTCCTGCTCGCGGACCGCTCGCTCACCGTGGATGCCGTCGCCGAGCGCGTCGGGTTCGACGACAGCAAGTACTTTGCCCGGGTGTTCAAGGACCTGGCGGGGTTGTCCCCGTCCGCGTATCGGCGGGCCAACGTCGCGGACTGAACGTCGTGCCTCACCTCGACGGCGGCGTCGACACCGCCGGCGAGGGAACGATGACCTCGACCGTCGAGGGCCCGCACACCAGGCTGGCCCATCGGAGGAACAGGCACCGGACCTCAACGTCGTGCTCGGTTCCATCGACGCGGAGGAACAGAACGTTGGCGATCGCCAGCGAGCCGAGGGATACGCCGCCGCCGCTTGGCCGCGCCAGCGTCACGCTTCGAACGTCCGGCCAGCCGATCCCGATCATGCCCCGGGCGCGCTCGACAACGGCAATGCATCGCACGTACCCGAAGCCGCGGGCGTCGCACTGGCGCGCGTCGACCTGCGGCGGCAGGATCGACAGGACCGCGGGGATTGCCGTTGAGCCTCCGGCCCCCGGGCGCCAGACGACCTGGTCGACGACGATCGCATGCTCGCACTCGACGAGGTAGGCAGGCGGGCAGGTCGCGGCGCGCTCGTCGTGGGTGTGGACGCGGATGACGACGGCTGGCTCGCTGAACCCCAGGCCCGGACCGGTCGGAAGCATGTCGCTCACGACGGGCGAGCCGCCGAACCCACGACCGTTGCCGATCATCATCCCGTCGCCGCAGACGCGCAGGAGTGGCGTCTCGGGGAAGTCCGGAGGAACGAGGCAATCGGCCATCACGATCGAGATCGTTCCGCCGATCAGGAACTGGGTCTCGTCCGTGGCGGTCGCAGCGGCGTCCCTGATCGCGGTTCCCCTGAGGACCGCGGCCTCGCCGGTGATCCCACTGGCGGCGCTTGCCGTCGGGCCAACTGACGACGCGGGGGTCGACGACGGGGCGATCGATCCACCCGACGCGACCGCCGGCGACGGCGTTGCAGCGGGCGCGATGGGACGCGATCCGACGACGAAGGCACCGCCGATCACGACGATCAAGGCGGCTGCCCCTGCGGCCGCCGGTCCAAATCGCCACGACCGACCGCGAGCGTGGCTCAATCGCCCGGCCTCGATCGTGGCACGCAGCGACGCCGGCACCTCGCCGGTCGCCGTCGCTCGGTAGTGGTCGCGCAGGCGCCGGGCCAGCTCGACGTCATCGGGCTCATTCATGACGGCTCCGGTTCGCGACGGCCGGCGTCGATTGCGGACCGAAGATGGTCGTGGGCGGCGTGGAGGCGCGACTTGACGGTCCCTTCGGGGATCTCGAGCTGGATCGCGATCACAGGAACCGACCGGTCCAACCCGTGACGCAGTGCGAGCAGGATCCGCTCGTCGGGCGTCAGGCTCGCGAGAGCGCGAGCCATCTCGTCCCGATCCGATGTCGTCGAACCCGGGTCCAGGTCGGTCGACGGTGCCACCCAGACGATCGCCGTCGCGCGGCGCTTGCGGCGGAGGAGGTCGCGGCACACGTTCGTCAGGATCCGGGTGAACCAGGCCTCCACGGTCGACGGATCGCGTAGGCTCGCCCGGCGCTCCCAGGCGCGGAGCATCGCGTCGGCGACTGCGTCCTCGGCCGCGCTCGGGTCGCGCAGGATCCACGACGCAAGTCGGTACGCAGTCGGCAACTGGGCCTCAAGGGCCTCGGCGACATCGGCGTCTCGACGGTCCGTCCTCAGCCCCTTTAGTGACAGGACGGCTTCATGGTCCACACCCAATCCGACGAACGACGGCCCGGGATCGTTCGATCCTCGCTCCGGGCACCCGGGCGACCCGCGACCCGGCGCGCGATCCGCGACTTGTCATACGAATCTGTCGCGGACGTTAGGCGGCTGCCGATCCTGTTCGCCGCCAGGTGCTGAGCGTGGATCGCCACAAGGTTCTTGTCACCTGTTCGCCAAACCGGACAGCTGACGAGTCGCTGCTACCCAACGTCCGCCTGGGAGTCGTATGACAAGAACCGCGGCCGCCTCGGGGTCAGGAGCTACGCGGCCCTGGAAGGAACGGCTACGCGCCGGGCTTCGTCGGGGCGGCGGCGGCCTTCGCCTTGTCGGCGCCGCTCTGGCTCTCGAGCGCCTCGCGCGCCTTCTCCCAGTCGGCCCGGAACTGCTTGATCCCGGAGTCGGTCAGCGGGTGATGGGCCATCTGCTGGAGCACCTTGAACGGCAGGGTCGCGACGTGGGCACCGGCCAGGGCGGCCTGGGTCATGTGGAGCGGCGTCCGGATCGAGGCCGCCAGCACCTCGGTGTCGAGGTCGTGGATCGTGACGATGTCGACGAGCTCGCGAATGACGATCATCCCGTCCTGGTTGATGTCGTCGAGCCGGCCGACGAACGGCGACAGGAGCGACGCGCCGGCCTTGGCCGCGAGCAGCCCCTGGTTCGCGGTGAAGATCAGGGTGCAGTTCGTCTTGATCCCCTCGTCGGCGAACGTTGCGATCGCCTCGAGGCCTTCCTCGCTCATCGGGACCTTGACGACGATGTTCGGAGCGAGCTTCGCGAACGCCCTGCCCTCGCGAAGCATCCCTTCCACGTCCTCGGCGACGACCTCGGCCGACACGGGCCCGCTCGTGATCGTGCAGATCTCCTTGAGGACCTCCTCGTACGTCGAGCCGCTTGTCTTCGCGAACAGGGTCGGGTTGGTCGTGACCCCGTCGAGGACGCCCCACTTGGCGACCTTGCGGATCTCGCTGATGTCGGCGGTGTCGAGGAAGATCTTCATCGGTGGGCGCTCCTGGCGGTCGTCGCTCGCGTGAACCGTGAGTCTACGCTCGATCCGGTTCCGGGCAGCGCCCGATCGTCAACTCGTCGCGCCCTCGGTGACCTCGTCGTGCGCGTGAGCCATCACTGGCTCACCGAAGCGGGCCTCGTCGCCGGGCAGTGAGGGCCGAGCGCGAAGGTTCGGCTCTCGCCCGTCGCGTACGGCGAGTGACGCCTCGACGAACCCGTCGAACAGCGGATGCGGGCGTTCGGGTCGGCTCTTGAACTCGGGGTGGAACTGCGAGGCCACGAACCACGGGTGGTCGCGGAGCTCGACGATCTCGACAAGCCGGCCGTCGGGCGACTGGCCGCTCAGGATGAGACCCGCGCTCTCGAGCGTCTGGCGGTATCGGTTGTTCACCTCGAAGCGGTGGCGATGGCGCTCGTAGATGACCTCCTGGCCGTAGACCGCGGCGGCCTTCGAGCCCGCGGTCAACTTGGCCGGGTACAGCCCGAGGCGCATCGTGCCGCCCTTGTCCTCCATGTCGCGCTGGTCGGGCATGAAGTCGATGACCGGGTTCTCGGTGAACATGTCGAACTCGGTCGAGTTGACGTCCTTCGAGCCGACGACCTCGCGGGCGAATTCGATGACCGCGCACTGGAGACCGAGGCACAGCCCGAGGTAGGGCACGCGATGCTCGCGAGCGAAGTGGGCAGCGAGGACCTTGCCCTCGATGCCGCGGTGGCCGAAGCCGCCCGGGACGAGGACGCCGGCCGCGCCGTCGAGCTTCTCGTGGAGGTTGTCGTGGCTGAGTGTCTCGCTGTCGACCCAGCGGATCCTTGCGTCGACGCCATGCGCCCACGACGCATGGCGGAGCGCCTCGGTCACGCTCAGGTAGGCGTCGGGCAGCTCGATGTACTTGCCGACGAGGGCGATCTCGAGGGTCGGTTTGGGCGCCTTGATCCGGTCGACGAGAGCGCGCCAGGACGCAAGGTCGGGCGCCTTGTCGGCATCGCCGAGCCCGAGCTCGCGGACGAGCAGCCGGCCGAGGCCTGCCTCCTCGAACATCAGCGGCACTTCGTAGATCGTGCTCGCGGTCTCGGCCGGGATGACCGCGTCGGTCGCGACATCGGTGAACAGGGCGATCTTCTCGCGGATCTCGTCGGGCACCGGATAGTCCGAGCGGAGCACGATCACGTCGGGCTGGATGCCGATCCCGCGGAGCTCCTTGACCGAGTGCTGGGTCGGCTTCGTCTTCAACTCGCCGGTGGCGGCCAGGACCGGAAGGAGCGTCACGTGGATGTACAGGACGTTGGCTCGGCCGACGTCCTTGCGCATCTGGCGGATCGCCTCGAGGAAGGGCAGGCTCTCGATGTCGCCGACCGTGCCGCCGACTTCCACGATCACGACGTCCGGATCGCCGTCGCGGGCGACCCGCCCGATCCGCTCCTTGATCTCGTTCGTGATGTGGGGGATGACCTGAACGGTCCCGCCGAGATAGTCGCCGCGGCGCTCTTTGGCGATGACCGCTTGGTAGATCCGGCCGGTCGTGACGTTCGAGAGCTGGGTCAGGTTCTCGTCGATGAAACGTTCGTAGTGGCCCAGGTCGAGGTCCGTCTCGGCGCCGTCGTCGGTGACGAAGACCTCGCCGTGCTGGTACGGGGACATCGTCCCTGGATCCACGTTGATGTACGGGTCGAGCTTCAGGATCGAGACCCGGAATCCGCGGGCCTTGAGGAGCCGGCCGACGCTGGCGGCGGTGATGCCCTTGCCCAGAGAGGAGGTCACGCCTCCGGTCACAAAGACATACTTCGCCATGGGTCGGGTCCTCCGGGGGTTTTTCGAATGCTATCGAAAAAGCCCCGCGGAGGCAAGGCGATGTACTCGTCCAGGCCGCCTTCCCACCACAAGCAGGTCCGGACAAACGGTCACCCAGCCTCAGGCGAGACTGGGTGCCGCCCGCGGAGTCGCTCACCGGGAGCGATGGAGCTAGCTGTTCGGCGTTCCGAGCGCCGCGCAGACGTCGTCGGCAAGGGACAATTCGCCGCCGTAGTAGCGCCCCAGCTCAAACTGTCCGGCCGCGAATTCGAGGTCGCCCTCCGGCCCGACGACGAAATGACCGACATCGAGGATGACCGAGCCAAAACCGGGCGCCGTGATCGACAGGTGTCCGCTGCTGGACAAGGTGGCACTGGCGAGATCACCCGGGACCCCGAGGACCTCGTTGTCCGCGTTGTGCTGGGAGTACGAGAGGGTCCGGCCGTTGGCCGGGTTGGTCAGATGGGCGTCACGGAACAGGAACATTCGCTGACGCCGAACGAGATCGAGGTTCCGGTCGTACCAGCGCGTTGCCTGGACGTCGCGGATGCCTGAATCGAGGAGCTCGACGGTGCCCGCGCCGGTGCCGCAGAAGATTCCGGTCGCCTCGAACTGATACGACTCCACCGTGTGGGCCCGACAGATCGCGCCGTCGGCCGTCGCGCGACAGCTGTAGATGTCGGGCGGCACCGGATTGAGGGTCGCCGGGTCGATTCCGGCGGCAAGCGTCAGCGGCGCCGCGCCGAGCGCAACGATCGCGAGCACGAGCACGGCGACCGGCCGGCGGGCGCGCATCGAGCGCAGCAGATCGATGACATGGCCAATCATGAGTGGGTCCTCCAGGCGATCCGGCGGTCCGGATCAGGGGGTGGTCGGCAGAACGTCCAGAAAGCGGATCGAGCCGATCACCTGTTGCTCGAGTGGATTGGGTGCGGGCAGCAGCTCGAACATCAACGTCCCGGCCGGGTGGTCGACGATGTAGAGACTGTCCGTCACGCCAGGCCGAACGAACCAGGCGGCATCGCCGGTCTGGGCCTTCGGCTGCCACTCCCACAGCCGTCCGTCCGGGCACGATGCGTCCTCGTCGGCATGCACGACGAGGCGGACGGCCCGGAACCCGTCGATCATGACCTCGGAGGTCGAGTCGACGGTGAAACCGGCAAGCTGTCGAAAGTAGGCGACGACGGCATCGGCGCCGGGCGCGATCGTCCGCCGACCCGCTGAGCGGTTGCACGGATCGATGAAGCCCTGGGGATCCTTGAAGGCGTGGAACTGGAGTTCAGGCAGGTCCTGAACGATCATCAGCGAGTCCGTATTGAGGTCGACGACGTACGACCCGGCCGGCAGGACGACCGTGAACAGCGGATTGAACGCATCCACGACGCCGATCCCGCCGCCATTCGGGACCCCGATCGAGCGGGTCCAGCTCCGGTCGAACACGGCCTTTCGCGACAGACATTCGTCGCTCACCGCCGACAGGCGCAGGACGAGCCCATCGGCCGAACTCGTCGTCTGGTAGAGGCCTTCGTCACCCTCGCGGCAGCCGGCAAGGGCGATCCCGTCGAGTGTCACGGCGTCGCGCTCGGGGGCGGAGCCGCCGGCCGGCGTGGTCAAACGAACCTCGCCGGCGCCGAACGTCTCGAAGGAGGAGAGGAACAGGTTACCGGCGAGGCCGAGGTCGATTGCCGCGATGGGGCCGGACGCGACCGTCAGCGTCATCCGGGGCGGCGCGCTCGAGCTTCCGAAGTCGAGACCGTCCGGGATGTCGGCGAGCCACGTTCCGCCAGGAGTCGGCTCCGCGGCGACCGGCGCCGGCGAGGGGCTCAGGCTCGGGCTCACTGGCGAGGCCGGCGGGGCGGATTGTGAAGGTGCGCCGATGTCGCTTCGGGAGCGATTCCCGAGCAGCGCCGAGGCACCCACGACAACGAGGAGTCCCGCAGCCAGTGCCGCGGCCCACGCCCGAGGCTGGCGAAGCGCGGGTGTCGACAGCTCGCTGGTTCGCGCGGCCGAACGCATCGCGCTCTCGGCGATGGCGACCGCGTCGATCGGACGGACCGCTTCATCAGCGATGCGCTGCGCGGCACGCTCGAGGCGCAGGTCGAACCGGATGTCAGACATCGCCGACCTCCCGACGCAGCGTCGCGACGAGACGCGAGAGTCGCGTCCGAACGCCGCTCGACGACATCCCGAGGGTCCGGCCGATCTCCGTCGAATCGAATCCCGCCACGTATCGAAGCGCGATCAGCGAACGGTCTTCGGCGGGGAGCCGGCGGATCGCCGCGACGAGGTCCTCGTCGGCGGAGAAGCGGGCCGGGTCGTGCTGGCTCGACCCGATGTCGGCGACCTCAATCGCGATGATCCGGTCGCGCTGGCGGCGCCGGACCAGCTGGCGGGCCTCGTTCGCCGCGACCGTGACCAGCCACGGGCGGAGCTTCTCCGGATCACGCAGGCTGCCGAGCTTGCGCCAGACGATCGGCCAGGCCGACTGTGCCGCATCCTGGGCGAGCTCCGGATCGCCGCAGATCACGCTGCAGACCCGGGTCATGTCGTCGTGGTGAGCCTGAACGATGCGGGCGAAGGCCATCGCGTCGCCCGCCACCGCATCGGCGACGGTTGCCGCTGGGACGATCCTCGAGGACGAGATGTCGCTCACCATGTCCCACAGATGCGGAGAGACAGGCCAAGTGTCCCAGAGCGTCGTCTGGCAACCGTCGCAAGTGGTCGAAGCGGGCGGGGTGGCTCAAGCCGGGAGCAGCTCGATCGCTTGGCGATGGCGCGGCCTCAGGAGCCCGAAGTGGCGACGGTCCAGGGTCGCCAACTTCGGGGCGTTCAGGCGCTCGACGATCGCCAGGGATCAGGGCCGCGATCGGGGCTCGGGCCGCTCCTCGGCGCTGCGCCGGGCCGTGTCTGCCGTTCCAGACGCGCCGATCCCCATGCTCCGCGGGCGCGGCGCCAGGCGGACGATCCGGAACGGCGCGCCGCCGCGGGTGATCAGGACGCCAACGACGATCACCGCCCCGCCGAGCACCTGGCCCAGCCGGATCGACTCGTTCAGGAACAGGGCAGCAAGGCCGACCGCCAAGGCCGGGACGAGGAACTGGTAGGCCGAGGTCCGGGTCGGGCCGACGACACGGACGCCGTTCAGGACGATGACGTTGGCGATCCCGGCGGCGAGGAAACCGGAGTAGAGAATCGCGCCGACGACGCCCGGGGTCAGGCTGGGTCCGCCCACGGACGCGAGCTGGGTCGCCGCGAGCGGGGCGAGGACGACGGTCCCGGCGACGGTCGCCCAGGCGGTCGTCTTGAGCGGTGAGTGCCGGCGCAGGAACGGCGCGCCGAACGCGGTGTAGATCGACCAGCAGATGGCGGCGAGAAGTGTGATGGCCTCGCCAACGAGCGAGCCGCCGATGCTCAGCCCGGGTCCGCTCGCGATGACGGCGGCGACGCCCAGAAACGACACGACGCCGCCGATCAGCTTGCCGGGCGTCAGGACGTCGGAGCGAGCGAGGACCGCGAGGAACGCGACGAGGACCGGCGTCGAGGCGATGATCAGGGCCGAATCGCCGGCCGCGATCTGCTGGAGGCCGGTCGTCCACAGGATCTGGTACAGCCCGAAGCCGAGCGCCCCGAGCCCGCAGATCGCGATGAGATCGCGGCGCGGCAACCCAACGGAGCCCTCCCGCCAGCGGAGCAGGAGCATCAGGGTCATGGACGCGAGCGCGAACCGGAGGAACGTGAATCCGACCGGCGGCAGGACCTCGAGGGCCGACTTCACGACGATGAAGTTGCCCGCCCAGACGACCATGACGCCGAGGACCGCCAGCTCGGCGAGGTGTCGCTCGGACGGGTGGATGTCGCCGGTGGAGATGCGTCCGCCGGGTGGCACGCGAACGCCCGCCGGTTCCCCGGCGGGCGGACGGGTCTGCGACGCGACCGATTCGGCCGCCTCGATGGCGCTGATGCTAGGCGCCTTCGCGATCGAGCTCGAGGAGGTCCTCGTCCTGCTCCTCGGTGACCTTCAGCCAGACGAAGAGCCCGGCGAGGACGATCAGCGGGATGACGATCAGGGCGGCAAGGGTGATGCCGAGGGCGACGGCGACGGTCTTGAGAGCCTTCATGGGATCGGATCCTCCGTGCGCTGGTTGGATGGGCTGGTTCAGGCTTTGGCGGGCTTGACCGGGATCGGCACCCGCAGGGTCGGGCCCTGGTTGACCATCTGGCTGATGTCATCGCGGGTGAACTCCGCGAGGCTGTGATGCGATCCCGCGTGGCCGACCTGGAAGAGGCGGACCACGAACGCACCGTCCTGCTCGAAGAAGAACACGTCGCGCGGCTTCTGCTCGTCGATGTACCGGCCGATCACCCGAAGGGCGGTCTCGTAGAAGCCGGCGTCGGTCTGCGGCTGGGGACCCGATGCGCCCCGGCGTGCGACCGATTCTTCCATGAATCGGGCGATGTCGTCATCGAGGAAGGTCAGAGTCTCCTTGGCCTGCGAGCCCATTGACTCCGACCACGCGCCGCCGGCGGCTCCGGCCGTCACGACGCCCTGAACGATGAAGCCATCAGGTGCTTCGACGAGGAGCACATCGCGCATCCCGCGCTGGTCGATGAAGGCTCCGATCGACCGGAACACCTCCTCGAAGTCCTGGCGCGGGCTTCCCTCGTAGATGCGCATCGGGCCTCCTCATCCAGCCGGCCCGTTCGCGGCGTCCGGCGCGTTCCCCGTTCGGCCTCGGTCAGGAGCCGGTGGTCTGGTCGAGGAGTCCTCGATCCTTCGCCCGTCGGTCGCTCACCCGGAATATGGCCACTGCGCCGAGTGTAGCCACCGACCCGGTCGCCAGCAATACGAGGATGATCGTCGTCGCGGTCGGCGCGGTTGCCGCGGTCCACTGCCCGAACAGCGACCCTGGCCCACCGATCGCGCGGACGCCGCCCGGGAAGAGCGCGAGTCGGATGCCCTCGATCCACCAGGTCAGCGGTGTCACGAGCCCGATCGCCTGGATCGGCCCAGGCAGGACGCTGAGCGGGAAGACGACGCCCGAGACGAGGAACAGCGCGCCCGACGCGGCCTCCGGATACGACCACGACTCCTGCCGGGTCTGGAGACAGATCGCGGCCATGATGAGCCCGATCGCCAGGCTCGAAATGATTCCGAGGACGAGGACCGGAACGAGGAGCAGCCAGTCGATCCGGACGACGTCGAACGGCACGCCGAGAAGGACGACGCCCACGCCGAGCGTGATTGCGGCGCCCATCGCTCCGACCCCGATCCGGGCTACGCCGCGCCCAAAGATCACGGCCAGGAAGTCGCTCGGACTGACATACACGTACTTGAGCATCCGGTAGCGCTCGCGGTCGTCGAGGATCGTCCATGCCAGGCCGCTGACGCCCGAGATGACGAACGACCACAGGGCGCTGCCGACGATGACGAACGAGCGGTACTCGGGCTTCGCGCCGCCGCTGATGACGTCGAGCATGACGACGAGGATCAGCGCCGATGCGAGCGGCTTCGCGACCGAGTAGATCAAGAACAGGACGGGATCGGTCCAGTTCGCCTCCATCTGCCAGCCGAGCCGGACGGCCGTGATGAAGCTGCGCCGGACGTCGACCCAGCCGCCGCCTCGGGTGCGGGCCGGATCGAAGCCGCCCCACTCCGGGGAAGCCAGGCCGGCGGCATCGGGCCGGATCGCCGGCTCGGCTGCGGTCACTGCCAGCGCACCGAGAGCCGGCCCTCGGCCCGAGCGCGTCGCTCGAGGACGGCCAGCGTCCAGCGCGACAGCCCGAGGAAGACGACGACCATCGCGACAAGGATCAGGGCTTCGATGGCCGGCGACGGTGTCCCGATCGGGTACGCCGAGCCGGCAAACGCCAGCTGGCGCATCGCGTCGAGCCCGACCGCTAACGGCAGGATGCTGATGGCGACCGAACCGAGAACCCCGAGCCGCGCGACCGGGAAGTTCAGCCCGGACACGAAGTAGACGGGCTCCACGAGGAGCTGGGTCAGGTGCCACGCCTCGCGGCCCCACATCAGAAACAGGCTGGCGAGGACCATTCCCAGCCCGTACAGGGCGGCGAGGGTCAGGAGAAAGACTCCGATCAGGAGCGCCCACTGGTCGACCGCGAACGTCACGCCGTAGACGGTCGTGGCGATGATCAGCACGGCGGCCGCACGGGTCGAGCTCATCACGAATCCGCCGAAGGCCATCCCGAAGAGGACGGCCATGATGTGCATCGGGGCCGCGAAGTAGAGCTCGAGGTTGCCCTGGCTCTTCTCCCACCAGAGCTGCTGGGCCATCATCCAGATCACGTTCAACCAGAACGCAGTCATCGCCCCGCCGAGAACGACGAAGCCGATGTACTG
>JANLYK010000381.1:0-5039 GCA_031365595.1 Chloroflexota bacterium
GAGATCGACCTTCGAGGTGCCGGGATCCGGCCAGCGCTGGGTCACGATCTTGGCCCGCGTGTAGAACTGGATCCCTTCCGGGCCGTACATGTGCAGGTCGCCGAAGAGCGAGCTCTTCCAGCCGCCGAAGCTGTAGTAGGCCACCGGCACCGGGATCGGGACGTTGATCCCGACCATGCCCGCGTTGACCTCGAACTGGAACTGGCGCGCAGCGCCGCCATCGCGGGTGAAGATCGCGGTCCCGTTGCCGTACGGGTTGTCGTTGATCAGTCCGACGGCCTCCTCGTAGGTCCCGACCCGGACGACGGTCAGGACCGGTCCGAAGATCTCGTCCTTGTAGGCGTCCATCGCGGGCGTCACGTAGTCGATGAGCGAGACGCCGAGAAAGAACCCGTCGGAGTCCTTGTAGAGCGGCAGCTCCCGGCCGTCGGCCACGACGGTCGCGCCCTGGGCGGCCGAGCTGTCGAGGTAGGACGCGACCTTGTCGCGGTGCTGGCGCGTGACGAGCGGACCCATCTCGGCATCGGGATCGGTTCCGGGGCCGACCTTGACCTTGGGCAGGCGCTTGGTGATGGCCTCGACCAGCGGGTCGGCCACGTCGCCCACAGCCACGATCGTCGCGATCGCCATGCAGCGCTCGCCGGCCGAGCCGTAGCCAGCCGAGACCGCGGCGTCGGCGGCCATGTCGATGTCGGCGTCGGGCAGGACGATCATGTGGTTCTTCGCCCCGCCGAGGGCCTGCACGCGCTTGCCGTTCTTGGTCCCGGTCTCGTAGATGTACCGGGCGATCGGGGTCGAGCCGACGAACGAGACCGCGGCGATGTCGGGGTGATCGAGGATCGCGTCGACAGCGACCTTGTCGCCGTGAACGACGTTGAACACGCCGTCGGGAACGCCGGCCTCATGGAGAAGCTCGGCGAGGAACATCGACGCGGACGGGTCCTTCTCGGACGGCTTCAGGATGAACGTGTTGCCGGTCGCGATCGCGGTCGCGAACATCCACATCGGGACCATCGCCGGGAAGTTGAACGGCGTGATCCCTGCGACGACGCCGAGCGGCTGGCGGATCTGGAAGACGTCGACCCCGGTCGAGGCCTGCTCGGTGAAGCCACCCTTGAGCAGATTCGGAATGCCGCACGCGAACTCGAGGTTCTCGATCCCGCGGGCGATCTCGCCGAGCGCGTCCGACGGGACCTTGCCGTGCTCGGCCGTCAGGTGAGCCGCCAGATCCTTGCGCCGGCTCTCGACCAGGTTCCGGATCTTGAACAGGATCTCGGTCCGCTTCGAGAGCGACGTCGCCCGCCACGCCGGAAACGCGGCCTTCGCCGCGGCGACGGCAGCGGCGACCTCGTCGACCGAGGCGAAGTCGACCTCGCGCGCGATCCGCCCGGTCGCCGGATCGTAGACCGGCCCGCGCCGGCCCGACGAGCCTTCGACGATCCGGCCGCCGATCCAGTGGTGGACCGCGCCCGGCGCGGCGTTAGCCTGCCCCTCGGCCCCGGCTCGCGAGCTGTCCGGTTCGGCGACCTGCGTCATTGGCTCGACCTTGTCCTTTCGTCGCGCCCGCGACACGGACGCCATCACGCACACGATACCCCAACCCCGTGTCGCGACCGGCCGGCAACCCGATCGCGACCAATTCGTTGACACCGCGCAACCGGCTCCGTACGATCCGCTCGCACTCGCCTGTAAACGATTACATCATCGGCCCCAGGGAGCTTTGTGAGCGATCCCGTCACCCCGCTCAGGCGCCTCACCGGCGCCCAGATCCTGGTCGAGTACCTCGTCCGCCAGCGCGTGCCGTTCGCGGCCGGCATCCCCGGCCACGGCTGCTGGGCGATCACCGATGCCCTGCTCGACCGGCAGGACGCGATCCGGACCATCCAGGTGATGCACGAGCAGTCGGCCGTCCACCTCGCTGATGGCTACTTCCGGGCCACGGGAGACCCGATGCTCGCCTTCACGAGCATCGGGCCGGGCGCCATGAACACCGTCGTCGGCATGGGCACGGCGTACGTCGACTCGACCGCGGTGGCCCTCGCAATCGGATCGCCCCACACGTACATGCGCGGCCACGGCCTGTTCCAGGAGTTCGAGCGCCGGCACCACGCGGACAACCCGCGGGTCTTCGAGCCGGTCGTCAAGGAGTGGTGGCAGCCGTCCCGGGTTGACGACCTGCCATTCGTCCTGCATCGGGCCTGGAACGCCATGACGAGCGGCCGGCCCGGCCCGATCCTTCTCGACCTGCCGATGGACGTCCAGGCCGAGGCGGCCGACGTCCGGATGCCGGAGCCCGAGCGGCGCGAGGCACGCGGTCGGATTCGCCCGGCGGCCGACGACGTGGAGAAGGCGGCGGCGGTCATCCGCGACGCGCGGCGGCCGGTGATCGTCGCCGGCGGCGGCGTCCTCCTGGCCGAGGCCTGGAACGAGGTTCGCGAGCTGGCCCAGCGGATCGGCGCCCCGGTCGTCACGACCTGGAACGGCAAGGGCGCGATCGACGAGACCCACGAGTTGAGCGCCCAGACGATCGGCGACACCGCCTCGACCTGCGGCAACCTGCTGACCGCGGCCGCCGATGTCGTGATCTCGGTCGGCCAGCGCTTCACCGATTGGTCGGCCTCGTCGTATCGCAAGGGCGTGACCTTCGCGATCCCGCCGTCGCGCCTGATCCAGCTCGACATCGATCCCCGCGAGATCGGCAAGAACTATCCGGTCGAGGCGGCACTGGTCGGCGATGCGCAGGCGGCGCTCGCCGACCTGCTCCTGGCCCTCGGGCCGGGCGGCGGGCCGGCGGTCTATCGTGACACGCCATACTTCGCCGAGATCCAGCGCCTGAAGGCCGACTGGTTCAAGCAGATCGAGATCAAGTCGTCGTCCCGGGCGACGCCGATGACGATGGCCCGGGCCGTCCGCGAGGTCCAGGAGGCGACCCGCGACGATGCCGTCGTCGTGACCGGTGCCGGACTCCCGCAGGGCATGGTCAAGCAGCGCTGGGTGACCCGTGCGCCGCGGACCCACCTGACGAGCGGCGGCTTCTCGACGATGGGCTTCACCCTGCCGGCCGCGATCGGTGCCCAGCTTGCCCTGCCGGAGCGGGAAGTGCTCGCGGTGTGTGGTGACGGCGACTTCCTCCAGACGATGCAGGAACTTCAGGCCGCGGTCCTGGCCGGCACGCCGGTGTGCACGATCGTCCTCGACAACTCCGGCTGGATCAGCATCAAGGGCGGCCAGGAGAACTTCTTCGGACGCCCGGCGTGGACCGACTTCATCACCCCGGACGGCTCCGTCTACTCACCGGACTTCCGGGCAATCGGGGCCGCGTTCGGGATCCACAACGAGCTAGCGACCCATCCGGATGAAGTCGTGCCGGCGGTTCGCCGGGCGCTGGCGTCGGGCGGTCCGTCGCTCGTCCACGTCAAGGTCGATCGCGATCTGGCCGTCGCCGGACCCGACAAGACCGGCTGGTGGGATGCCCCGAGCCCGCCCAACCATCCCGAGCAGCACGCGCGCTGGCTGGCGGGCCGGGCCGAGGAGCAGCACCAGTGACGGTCGCGGCGCCGGCGTCCCCGGCCGAGCTCGAGCGGGCCCGCCGCCTGCGCGCCCGGCTGGCCGTCGGTGGACCGCTCGCGACAGCGAGGATCGGGACCGTGCCGATCCTCTGGAACAACGTCGACATCGCGGAGCTCCGACTGGGCACGACCGCCGACGCGATCCTGGACGACATCGCCCGAACCGGGTATGACGGGACGCAGCTCGGGCTCGGCTTCCCGGAGGGCCAGGTGCTGCGTCTCGCGCTGGCCGCCCGGGAGCTCGCACTGGCCGAGGTCTACGCCTCGATCCCCGCGACCGTCGACGGCCCGACCCCGACGGCCCTTGCCGAGGTCCGCGAACGACTTCGGCTGCTGGTCGAGGGCGGCGGCGAGGTCCTGTGCATCGCCTTCGACGGCTGCCCCGACCGCGACCCCTACGCGGGCCGGGCCAACGATCCCGCGACGCCGCGCCTGACCGATGCCGGCTGGGCGGCCACGGTCGACCTCCTCGAGACGATCGCCCGCGAAACCGTCGCCGCCCACGCCCGGATCGCGTTCCACCCGCACGCCGGCACCTACATCGAGACGCCCGAGGAGGTCGAGCGCTTGGCGGCGTCGATCGACGGGGACACGCTCCCCTTCTGCCTCGATGTCGGCCATTACACCGTCGGCGGCGGGGATCCGGTCGACGCCCTCCGGCGCCATGGCGCGCGGGTCAGTCACGTCCATCTCAAGGACGTCGATCCGGTGGTCCTGGCCGGGCTGCGCGACGGAAAGATCGGCGGATTCGGGGCGGGCATCCGGGCCCGTCTCTTCACGGAGCTCGGGGCCGGCGTCCTGGACCTCGACGCGATCCTCGACATCCTCGCGGAGCGGAGCTACGCTGGCTGGCTGATGGTCGAGCAGGACAGCGGCTGGCCGCCCCCGGCCGAGAGCGCCGCGATCGGGCGACGCGTCCTCGGGGCCGCCCTGCGCCGCGTGGCGATGACTCACGGAGGAGTTCGGTGAAGCTTGCCCTGCTCGGTGCCGGACGGATCGGCCGGCTCCATGCCCGTCTGCTCACCGACACCCCCGGCGTCGACGAGCTCCTGGTCGCCGACGCGATGCCCGAGCGAGCGGACGAGACGGCCGCCGAGGTCGGCGGGCGGGCGATGCCCAGCCTCGAGGCGGCCCTCGGCGAGGCGGATGCCGTCGTCATCGCGGCCGCGACCACCGCTCATGCGGACCTGATCCGGGCGGCGGCCGATCGCGGCCTCCCGACGTTCTGCGAGAAGCCCCTCGCCGAGGACATCGCGGCGACGATCGAGGTCGCGGCCCACATCGAGCGGGCCGGCATCCCGTTCCAGCTCGGATTCCAGCGGCGCTTCGACGCGGCCTACCGCGAGGCCCACCGGATGATCGCGTCTGGCGAGCTCGGGACGCTCTACAACTTCCGCCTCGCCGGCCACGACCCGGAGCCGCCGCACGAGGGCTACATCCCACAGTCGGGTGGCCTGTTCCGCGACTTCT
>JANLYK010000183.1:0-2349 GCA_031365595.1 Chloroflexota bacterium
TCTACGAGGCGCTGGGTGTCGAGGTCGAGCGTCCCGATTCGTGAGCTCCGCCAGGAAGTCATCGTGAAGCCGTTCGCGTTCCTCGCCGACGCCTTCGACGTGACGACCGCCCGCGAGCTCGGCGAGCGCGCCCGCATGGCCGAGGATCTCGGGGTCACGACGTTCATCCTGCCCGACCACCTCGTGCCCCAGCTCGCCCCCGTGCCCTATCTCGCGACCGTCGCCGCCCTCACCGAGCGGATGCGGATCAGTGCCTTCGTGCACAACAACGACCTGCGCCACCCGGCGGTCCTCGCCCAGGAGCTCGCCTCGCTCGACGTCCTGTCGGCCGGCCGCCTGGCCGTCGCGATCGGGGCCGGCTGGAACGAGCCCGAGTACCGGGCGATCGGGCTGCCGTTCGACCCGATCCGCGTCCGCCAGGCTCGTCTCGCCGAGGCCATCGTGGTCCTCAAGGGCTGCTTCGGGCCGGGCGCGTTCTCGTTCAGCGGTGAGCACTACACGATCACCGACTACGACGCCTACCCGAAGCCCGTCCAGCAGCCGCACCCACCGATCTTCATCGGCGGCGGCGGGCGGTCGACCCTGGAGCTGGCCGCACGTGAGGCGGACATCGTCGGGCTTGCGCCGCGCATCCTGTCGGGCCAGCGGCCCGACCCGCGTTCGATCACGTGGACCGCGACCGAGGAGAAGATCGACTGGGTCCGCGAGGCCGCCGGCCACCGCTTCGGCGGGTTGTCATTCAACGTCTACCCGTCGCAGTGGCCGATCACGGTGACCGACGACCTGCACGGCGAGGCGCGCAAGGTGATCGATCGGATGCTGGAGCGGACGGGGGTCGAGATGACCGAGCAGGAGGTCATCGACTCACCGCACATCTTCATCGGCTCGCACGACCGGTTCGTCGAAAAGTTCTCGGAGCTCCGCGAGCGCCTCGGGATCTCGTCGTTCCTGGTCGGCAGCCTCGACGAGCTCGGGCCGGTCGTGGAGCGCCTCGCCGGGACCTGAGCGGGAGCCCGGGCTCTGCGTGCCGGCGTTCGAGTCCCTGGAACGCGGGGGCGTGCACCTGCGACCGCCCGGACATCGCCGAACGGGACATCGGCATGACTGGCATGCCCAGGGTTCAGGACGGATCGAATCCGGGCCCGATTCGACATCGGGCGAGCCTCGGACGTGCACGACTCGTCGCCTGTGCACGCGGGGCGTGCACCGGCCGCACCCGTTGGTCGCCTCGACTCGGCCGATCCGGTAGCGTGATCGTGGGCGCGACGGAACGCCGACGGAGACGACGAAAGGACGACGGATGACGGATGGGCGGATCACCCGGGTGGGGTTCATCGGGACCGGCGCGATGGCCCGCCACCACCTCGCGGAGATGCTCGTTCGGGACGACACGGCCATCGCCGCCGTCTGCGAGCCGTCTGCGGCGGCCTACGCCCAGGTCGCCGAGCTCTTCGACCGCCACGGCTCGCCGGCGCCGGCCAACGAGCCCGACTGGGAACGGTTCATCGCCACGTTCGCGCCCGACCTCGACGCGGTCGTCATCATCACCCCGCACGCCTTCCACTTCGCCCAGGCGACCGCCGCCCTCGAGGCGGGACTCGACGTCCTGCTCGAGAAGCCCATGGTCCTCACCGCCGACGAGGCCCGCGCCCTCATCGCGACCCGCGATCGAACCGGACGGCTGCTGGTCGTCGCCTTCCAAGGGAGCCTCTCGCCGCAGGTCCGCGAGGCGTCGCGGCTGCTCCGTTCCGGCGACCTGGGGTCGATCCTGAACATCAGCGCGACCGTCTGGCAAGACTGGTCCACGATCACGATCGGCACCTGGCGCCAGGATCCGGCCCTGTCCGGCGGCGGCTTCCTGTTCGACACCGGCGCCCACATGCTGAACACCGTGGCCGACCTGGCCGGCGAGGACTTCAGCGAGGTCGCCGCCTGGCTCGAGGACGATGGTCGGCCGGTCGACATCCGGGCGTCGGTCATGGCCCGGCTGGAATCGGGGGCGCTCGTCACGATGAACGCCTGCGGTGGGGCGATCCCATCGTGCCACTCCGAGATCCGGGTCTTCACGACCGGGGCGATCCTGAAGACCGGGATCTGGGGCGAGACACTCGAGATCCAGCGGGCGGGTGCATCGAGTCTGCGCAAGGTCCGGGCCGTCGCCGGGCTGCCCGTCTGGGAACAATTCCTCAACGTCCGGAGTGGCCGGATCCCGAACCCGAGCCCGCCCGAGGTCGGCCTCCGGATGGCCCGCCTGTGGGACGCGATCCGCGAGTCGGCGGCGAACGCCGGGGCGGTCGTGCGGCTGCCGGCGGGCGAACCGGCCGGGATCGGCGCGGCCGGCCGATGACC
>JANLYK010000531.1:0-2203 GCA_031365595.1 Chloroflexota bacterium
GTCGCGGTCGGCTGGTCGGCCTTGGCGGGGGTCTGGCGCTTGGCCATCAACGGTCTCCTGTGGGTCGGATCGAGATCATCGGTCCTGCGGGCTCGTTCGTGAAGCAGGGCTTCGGGTGGTGGGTGGTCAACGATCGCCCGGGGTCGGCCCGGTCGCGGTCGTGGGTCGTGGTGCCCCGGACGCTGCCGGGTCGGTTGCCGGTTCGGCCGGCGCTTCGGCCGCCTTGCGGCGCGTGCCCTCGGTGTAGAGCGCTTCGAGAATCCGGGTCCCGAGGCGCTCCTCGAGCTCGAACAGGAGACGGATCCCGGCGAGGTTGACGCCGCGCTCGCGGGTCAGGTGCCGGATCCAGGTGATCCGGCGGATGTCCTCGTCGCTGTACAGGCGGATGTTGGTCGGCGTGCGGGCCGGGCAGACGAGGCCCTCATCCTCGTAGATCCGGAGCGTCCGCGGATGCGCGGCAACCAGCGTCGCGGCCACGCTGATCACGTAGACCGGACGTCGCGAGTCTTTTGCAATCCGACCCTCGGACATGGGCTCAGCCGGCGCCGGCGCGGTGCCGGCGGTCGTTCTCCACGCCCTCATAGGACGCGATCGTCATGTCGCGTGAACCCCTCCGTTGGGTGTCTTGCGGCTCCGGACGGACCATCCGCCGGGAGCAAAGGAGAGACTAGAACCCTGACAATACCATTGTCAAGAAGGTTGCGATATGTTGATGCCGAGATCAGGCCTTGGTGCGCCGATCACGTGGCTCCCATCGTCACACCCGGCTCCGCGTGCTCGCCGGCGAACCGGACGAGGACCGTGCTCAGCGCGATGCTCAGCGCGACGGCGGCCACGAGCCCGACATAAGCGTCGTTCGTGATCGCCCCCGCGGCGACCGCGGTCGATCCCAGGACGAACGAGAACTCGCCGACCTGGCCGAGCCCGATCGCAAGCTGGAGCGGCCGCGCCGGCAGGTGGGTCGCCCGGGCGAGGGCATATACGACCGCCACCTTGGCGACGACGATCAGGACCAGGAAGAGGCCCAGCCAGCCGAGCCCTCGGAGGAGGGCATCGGGCTGGATCAAGGTCCCGATCGCGACGAAGAAGAGGACTGCGAACAGGTCACGGAAGGGAAGGAGCCGGCGGCGCGCCTCGGCCGCTTCGGGACTCTCGCTGATTGCCAATCCGCCGACGAAGGCGGCGAGGGCGAGCGGCACGCCGAAGACCGCCGACCCGACGCCGGCGAGGGCCAGGCCGCTCGCGACCGACACGATCAGGAAGAGGTCGTGCTCGGCGCGGAGCCCGCGCAGCACGATCGGCAGCACACGGGCGACGGCGAGTGTCAGGGCGAGGAACGCGACAAGGCCGATCGCCACCTCGCCAATCGGCCGCCCACCGGTCCCGAGGAGCGCGATCAGGACCGCCGCGATGACGACACCGGTTGTGTCCTGGAGGGCGCTCCAGCCGAGCAGGGCCTGCTCGGTCGGGCGATCGGTCGTGCGTCGCCGGCTCTTGGTGATGTTGACGATGACGACCGACGAGGACAGCGCGATCGACAGGCCGATCAGCGCCGCCGGGATGGGCTCGAGCCCGGCCAGGTACAGGACAACCCCCGAGATCGCCGTCGTCAGGATGGCCTGGATCGGTGCGGCGGCGATCAGACCGCGCTGCTCGGCCCGGATCCGGAGGACGTCGACCTCGATGCCGACCTCGAACAGGAGGAGGACGACGCCGAGGTCGGCCAGGAGCTGGAGCTGCTCGCGGTCCGCGACGTAGCCCGGCGTGAACGGCGAGACGACGATGCCGAGGGCGAGGTAGCCCACGACCGCGGGGAGCCCGATCCGGCGGGCCAGCCAGCCGGCGACCACCGCGCCGAGCAGGAGAAGGCCGATCTCGAGGATCGGCCCGGCGGTCTGGTCCATGGGTGCGATGGTAGCGAGGCCTCGGGCGGGGACCAGAGGCCGCCGGACCGGGGCCGCGACCCGTTGTCCGGGTCAACTCGGGCAGTGGCGAGCTCGGCCTCCGGCTCACAGGCGGTGGGTCCAGCGTGTCGGCCACGGTCCTGACCCGGATCCCGGGTCAACGACCCAACGCTCCGCGTGCGACGTCAGCCGACGGCGGCGGGCTCCTGGCTGCCGATCAGCTGCTCGTGCAGGCCGGCCTCGCACTCGGCCTTGCCGATCGCGATCACCTTGTCGCCCTCGGCCAGGATCGTGTCCGG
>JANLYK010000590.1:0-2596 GCA_031365595.1 Chloroflexota bacterium
GCCGCCCTGGGCGACCTCGGCCGCCCGGATCGCGAGCTGGACCGCCCGATCGGTGGTCATCACGAAGCGGGTCATCGTCGGGTCGGTGACCGTCACCGGGCCGCCGGCCGCGATCTGGCGGAAGAACAGCTCGAGGGCCGATCCGCGCGAACCGAGGACGTTGCCGAAGCGGACGCTCGCGAAGCGGGTCTGGTGCGAGCCCCGGTAGTTCGTCGCGGCGCTGACCAGCTTCTCCGCGAGGAGCTTCGAGGCGCCCATGACCGACGTCGGGTTGGCGGCCTTGTCGGAGGACGTCAGGATCATCCGGGCGACCCCCGCGGCGAGGCAGGCGTCGATCACGTTCTGGGTCCCCACGACATTCGTCTGGGTCGCCTCGAACGGGTTGTACTCGCCGGACTCGACGTGCTTCAGGGCCGCGCAGTGGAAGACCGTGTCGATCCCGTCCATCGCCCGGACCAGTCGGTCGCGATCCCGGATGTCGCCGACGAGGAAGCGGACGTCGCGCCGGTCGCGCAGCCGGCGGCGCTGGTAGAACTGCTTGGTCTCGTCCCGGCCGAGGACCCGGACGACCTCCGGCTCGAACCCGAGGAGGTGGTCGACGAGGCGCGCGCCGATCGTCCCGGAGCCGCCGGTGACCAGGATCCGCTGGCCGCGGAACGATGAGGTCGCCGTGATGGAGTGCCTCCTGGAGTCGTGACCCGGGTGGTGTTCCGGAGCATCGCGGAATCGAAGTCGACGCGCGCCGGGCGCGACTGTCGGCGGGGAACCGGCGGGGACATAGAGTACGATACCGGCCCGTCCGGCGGCCTCGCCGCCCCCACCCTCCACGCTCAGGACCGCATCACCCCATGACCATCCGAGTCAGGCCCGTCGACCGCGGCCGCAGTGGCCGCGACCCGAACCGCCGTGCGTTCTACACGAACCTCGCGTTCGGGGCGACCGTGGTCATCTCCATCCTCATTCTCGTCGTCGTCGGCGTCACCACCTGGTACAACGCCCACCTCGCGGCCGCCGCCTCGGTCGACGGCCAGACGATCACCAAGGACCAGTTCGTGGACCGCGCCACGGTCGAGGTCTTCCGCCTCAAACAGCTTGTCGCCCGGGTCAACGCCGAGCTCGCCGCCGGCCGGCTGACCGCCGCCCAGGCCTCGGCCCGGATCGACCAGGTCAACAAGCAGCTCGACGACAGCCAGCTCGCCTTCACCTCGACGATCGTCGAGAAGATGATCGACACGAATCTCCAGGCGAAGCTCGCGAAGGAGATCGGGGTCACCCTCACGCCCGAGCAGATCGACGCCCGGATCCTCGAAGACAAGACCCGCAAGGAAGAGCGTCACGCCTGGTTGGTCGCGGTCAAGCCCCAGGTCATCGCGCCGGCGACCGAGGCGACTCCGTCGGCGAAGGCTGCAGCGAAGGCCAAGGCTGACGCCGCCCTCGCCTCGATCAAGGGCGGGAAGGCATTCGCCGATGTCGCCAAGGAGGTCTCGACCGACGCGTCGAAAGCGAGCGGCGGGGACCTCGGCTGGCTCGATTCGACGGCCATCGACCAGGGCGACTGGCAGGCCGCCCTGTTCAAGCTCGACGTCAACGGCCTGACCGACGTCATCCTCGGCGCCGACGGGACGTACCGGATCGGACGGGTGACCGAGGTCGTCGCAGCCGAGACCGACGCGGCGTGGGAGCAGAAGATGGCCGAGGCCAAGGTCAAGCCCGAGGCGTATCGGGCGGCGATCGAGAGCGAGGTCATGCGCACGGTCCTCGGCGACAAGATCGTGGCCGACGCGAGCGTGTCCGGACCCCAGCGCCAGGTCCAGGAGCTGAAGATCGCAGCGCCCCAGGCGACGCCCGGCGAGAAGGCGATCAAGGTCCGCCACATCCTCTTCTCGCCGAAGGACGATCCGCAGGGCGCGAGCGCGCTGCCCGACACCGACCCGGAGTGGACCAAGGCCCAGCTGGGAGCCCAGAAGGCCTACGACACGATCAAGGCCGATCCGAAACAGTTCGACGCGATCGCCCGCAAGGAGAGCGACGAGACGTCCGCCACCGGCGACGACGGCAGCGGCGGCAAGCTGCCCTACTTCGACACATCGAGCCAGATCGACGATGCGTTCGCGGCGGCGATCTTTGCTGACGGGCTCAAGCCCGGCGACCTGCTCGCGCCGTTCAAGAGCACATTCGGCTGGCACGTCGTCCAGGTGATGTACTTCCCGCCCGACAGCGACGAGATGGCCAAGCTGCGGACCCAGGTGACGACCGCCGGGACCGACTTCGGCCAGCTCGTGAAGGACTTCTCGGACGGACCGAAGGCGGGCAAGGGCGGTGACATTGGCTGGATTGCCAAGGGCACTCTCGACGATCGTCTGACCAGTGTCATCCTGGCCACGCCCAAGGGGTCGCTGACCGACGTCATCGACGTCAAGAACGACGGTCTGTACCTGTTCAAGATCCTCGATGAGAAGACCGCCGCGCCGGACGCCGACCAGCTGAAGACGATCAAGTCCGATGCATTCGGCAACTGGTATGCGGGCAAGAAGTCAGCGGCGACGATCACCCGCGACGTCCTCGGCGGCTAGCGGCCGGCCCGGTGCTCGACGCG
>JANLYK010000614.1:0-1581 GCA_031365595.1 Chloroflexota bacterium
CGTCACGTCCACGACCCCAAGCTGGAGCAGGGAGCTCATCAGGAACGCGGCGGCGATTCCGCGGGCGCCCGTCAGCGCGTTCCAACCGGCCATCGCCGCAGCCCGCGAGGCGAGTGGCGTCTGGTCGCTGACGGCGGCCGCGATCCCGACGTCGATCGAGGCACTGCCGATCCCGGCGACGATCGCCGCCGCCCACAGGACGACGACGTTCGGGGCAAGCGCATACCCGACGAGTGAGAACAGCCCGATCGCGCTGCCGACGCGCAGGGAGGTCAGCGCGCCGTGTCGGTCGGCCACGAGCCCCCAGATCGGGAAGGCCACGGTGGTCGCGATCGCGGCCAGGATCCCGATCACCCCGACGTCCGACAGGCTGAGGTTCAGCCGATCGACGTGGACGAGCGCGTACAGCGGCGCGGCGGCGATCAGTCCGCCGCCGTAGAAGCCCTGGGCCAGCGCGATCCGACCCAGCAATGGCCGTTCGCGCAGGGCCCGGACGGAGTCGCGGGCCGAGAACGGCAGGGGCCGATCGGTCGTCGACGCCTTCAGACCGACGTAGCCGATCGCGCACAGGAGGCCGATCACGCCGGCCGCAGCCACGGCCCGCTCGCCCCCGATCCGGTCCGCGAGGACTCCGCCACCGAATGCCGCGAGCGCACCGGCGGCTGCCCGTCCCATCCCGAGCACGCCGACGACCCGTCCGCGCAGCCGCGCCGGGTACATCCCGCCCCACAGCCGGAGATGGAACGGGCCACCGAACGACAGGCTCAGCCAGAACACGACCGCCACCGCGACGAGGACGGGCGCCGGTGGCATCAGGAACAGCAACAGGAGCGAGGCGGCGCCGATCCCGCGAGTCAGGCTCAGCTGGGCGGTCGTTCGCGGCCCCACGCGCCCGGCGAACGCGCCGAGGAGGTTGGCGATGAACGGCGCGGCGGCCAGCGCCGACAGTCCGAGTGGGGCAAGTCCGCCGCGCCGGGCGACCGTCGGCAGGATCGCGCTGACGAGAGCCATCGTGACGCCGAGGCCGACCGCCGCCAGCAGGTCCAGGGCGAGGTTGCGCCCGATCGCGCGGCGCGACGCCGAGTTCAGGAGTGATGGCCGGAGCACCGCGTACCTCGAAGCAGCCCGCGGGCCTGCGAGGTGAGCTGTCGGGCTCGGCGTGGGTTCGCCGTCGCGGTCGATCCGCGATTTGCCCCTGGGGACGTGGTTCGGGTCCCCCGCCCTCCGTGAGGAGGTTCGGCCAGAGATCAACTCTAGCAGTCCGGACACCAAGTTGGATTAGTCCGATGGTCCTAATTCGGTGTCGAAGCCCTTGGCCGATCGGGCACGACCGGCTAGACTTCGCGATCCGAACGGTCGTTCGGTCCTGTGGGGATGTGTGGATTCGACAGGGCCTGGCTACCGGGGAGCGCGAGCCGAGGATGCTGCTCAGGCCTCGTAAATCAGGCAGCAAAACGAAGTACCTGGCAACCGCCAGTCGACTCTCGCCCTCGCTGCGTAAGCAGCTAGTGTGAGCGTGGAAGCCGTCTCCTCCTCGCGGACGGTGGAAGCGTCATTCAGCGAGGATGCGCACCGGGCAAG
>JANLYK010000628.1:0-1515 GCA_031365595.1 Chloroflexota bacterium
CACGCCGACGCCCACGCCCACCCCGGTCGCTTCGATAAACGCCGTTCGCGGACTGGCCGATGGATAGGCGGCACGGGATTCGGGGGCCGTTTCGACCAACCTTGGAGCGATCGACTCCGGCCGCGTCGGCTTCATCCAGGACGCGACCGCGGGCATCGCGATCCGGCTCGACGCCGCCCTCGTCGACCCGCTGCCGGCCGGCACGCTTGTGACGGTGGACGGCACCCTGGGCAGCTACTTCAGCCTGCGCACCCTGAACGTGATCCGGGCCTCGATCGCAACCGGCGGCGTCGCTGCCTTCCCTGCCGCGATCGGCATTGCCACCGGCGCGGCGACCGAGCCGCTCGAAGGCGTCCGCCTGAGCGTCGAGGGCGTCGTCACGGGGGCGCCATCAGGACTGGCCGATGGACTCGGCGTCACGATCGACGACGGCACCGGCGAGCTCCGGCTCGTGATCGGGACCGCGGTCCTCGCCGGGCGCACGATCGAGACCGGCGACACGCTCAGGGCAATCGGGCCCCTCGGTCAGCGGGATTCCTCGGGCACCGGCCTGGCCGGCCATCGGCTGCACGTCACGCTGCCCGGCGAGCTCGAGGTCAGCGCGCCGCCAACACCCACCCCGACGCCAACACCGACCCCGACGCCAGCGCCAACATCCACGCCCTCGCCGAGCCCGACTCCCTCGCCGAGCCCGACGCCCTCGCCGAGCCCGACGCCAAGTGCGACGCCCTCGCCGACCGCGACCCCGACGCCGACCGCGTCGCCCACTCCGACCCCGACGCCCACGGCAGGTTTGCCGCTCGCGATCGCGCCCGCCCGGTCGACTCCGATCGGAAGCCGGGTCACGGTCGCGGGCGTCGTGACGGCCGAGGCCGGCCGGTTGGGAACGCCGGCTCTCATCGCGATCCAGGACACGACCGGGGCGATCGTGGTTCGCCTGCCGGACGGGTTTGCGAAGCCCGCCCGGGGCAGTCGGATCGTCGTCACGGGCACGCTTGCGGACCCGTACGGCCAGCTCGAGATCCGCTCCGTCAGTGCGATCCGCAACGACGGACCCGTGACGGTTCCGGCGGCGCGCGCTGTTGCCTCGATCCTCGACGACACGCTCGAAGCCGGCCTCGTCACGATCGAAGGGACAGCAACGGGGCGACCGACGAAGGCAACCAGTGGCGACATCACGTTCACGCTCGAGACCACCGCCGGAGACGTCCGGATCGTTGCTGACGCCTCTGCGGGCGTGCCGGCGACGTCCATCGCGGCGGGCGATCGGCTGCGCTTGACCGGGATCGTCGGTCAGCGCGCGAGCCGCAAGGGCGCCGATGACGGCTTCCGGCTCTGGCTGCGCAGTCCAGTCGACATCGTCCGGGTCGGCGGGACTGAGCCATCGGCGACGCCTTCGCCGAGCGCGACCGCGACTCCATCTCCGAGCGGCGGGACCAGCGCGGGACGGACGATCACGATCGTCGCCGCAATCCTCGCCCGAAGCGGCACCGTGACGATCGAGGGCAGCGTCAC
>JANLYK010000003.1:0-11022 GCA_031365595.1 Chloroflexota bacterium
TTCGACACGAAGAACTTCCTCTACTACTGGCACGTCTCGCAGGACCGCCGGATGATCTTCGGCGGCCGGGCGAGCTTCCTGCCGATGGGGATGGACCGGATTCACGGGATCCTCCACAAGGGAATGCTCGAAGTCCACCCCCAGCTCGCCGGCTACCGGGTCGACTACGCCTGGGGCGGCAATGTCGGGTTCACGTTCGACCGGATGCCGCAGGTCGGGCGCAAGGACGGGATCACCTACGCGATGGGCTGCTGCGGGACGGGAGTGGCGCTGATGACCGCGCTCGGCACAGCGGTCGGGGAGTGGCTCGGCGGCGGCTCGGCACCCGCCCTCTCGAAGCTGCCGTTCCCCTTGGTGCCGGCGCCGTACGAGGGCCGGCCGTGGTTCCTGCCGTTTGCGGGCGAGTGGTTCCGCCTCCAGGACAAGCTGGCCCGCCGATCCGGTCGCCGGTCTGCGGGGTCCGGAGATCACACCGACGTTTGACCCGGGACGGCGGCGGCGGAGACCGGTGACGACCGATGGCGTCGCCGACATGGGCCATTCGTGGGCCGCTCGGTGCGTGAATCCGAGCGGAAACGTCCTGGCGCTCGTCCAGCCGAAAGCCTGACCGGCGGGAACGCCTCGCCCCGCCGATCCGGCCGATCCGGCCGCGAGCGTATAAGCCGGACCCAGCGTCCGACACCCATCGTCCGACACCTCGTGCCGGTCACACCCACCCCGCGGGTAATCCCTGCACTGCGCTGCGGTGAGGGTTCGTTGGAGGTCAAGGCGGGTGCGGCAGGGGCGCATGTGCCGCTTCGTACCCCGCGGGCGGTTGGGACGAGTCCCAACATGCCATCGGGTGCGCCGCCGCCACCCCCTGACGCGACTAGTGCTAGCCGTTGGCCAGGAACTACCCGTCGGACGGGTACGGGGCCTGGCTGGGCGGACCGCGGCCGGGGCAGGCGCGGCGGAAGGGGGCGGGGGCGGGGCCGGGGCCCGGGCAGACAAGGCGGGCGGCAGACACGGCGGGGGCAGGCGCGGCGGGGGAGGCTCGGCCGATGAGTGCCCGGCTCGAGGAGGCGCGGCCGGCCCAACGCCGCCGCGGCCGACTCGCCGTTGGCATACCCTTCCCGCTCGTGACGATCAACCAGGGCCCGATCCAGTACAAGGGCGAGGACCTCGAGCCGGAGCGCGGGCCCGGGCTCGGGTGCTTCCGATTCCAGCTTGCGATCCTCGGAATCTTCATCGTCCTGACGCCGCTCAGCGTCGCCTGGAACTGGCCGACGTGGCTGTCCGCGGCGCTCCTGTTCGCGGTGATCCTGCTGCTCCTGTTCGCCGGCCAGACGATCATCTTCCTGCTCCGCCTCGTCGCCGCCGATCGACGCGGCCGGCGGCGACCGCTCGCGAGCGCCAGCAGGACGGTCGGCGAGATCGAGGATGAGGTACGGGCGACGGACGAACCGACCGGCGACCCGCGCGATGACGGACCTCCGACCGACGAAGGCCCCGTGCGATAATCGGCGACCCCGGCCCCAGCCGGAGGACGCGGTCCGCGCCCCCGGATCGATCGACCCGAGGAAGAGGAGGAGTCGTGCCCGTCCTGGCGACCTACTTCTCCGTCCGTCGCGGTCGGGACGCGTTCTTCAAGTTCTACATGCGGACCCTCTTCGCCCGTCAGGTCCGCGAGTACGAGGCAAAATACGGGATCAAGTTCCTCGGCTGGTACAACGTCGCCCATGGCTGGGACTTCGACAACGTGATCCTGCTCGATCTGCCCGACTACGCGACACTGGACAAGCTGGAGGCGGACGAGAGCCTGCGAGCGCTTGGCCACCGGGCCGGCGAATGGATCTTCCAGCGTCACCACTCGATGTTCCTCCGCGAGCGGATGGGACCCGATCTCGAATATCACCACTGACCGGGGCCTACGAATGAGCATCCGCCGCACGGCGACACCACAGCCAGACGATGGGAGACGAGACGCGATGGACACGAGCCGGAATGATCTGCTCGGCGAGATCGCGGCCGACGCCGCCCTCGAGCGAGGCGATTTCCTGGTCCAGTCGACCGAGCAGCTGCGCAAGTTCCTGAACGCGAACAAGGAGCGGATCAACGAGCTCGGCGGGCTCGTCCTGATCGACGACGATCCCGACTACCTGTCGCTCGCGCCGGATCTCACGTTCCGCAGCCGGACCCGCTACCTCGACGAGCTGACCGGCGAGTGGACGTCGGAGACCGAGGTGATCGAGAGCGCAGCGGAGCTGATCGAGCTCTACAACCCGGCCGACATCTACACCGCGTTTGCCGATGCCGCCCGTGAGGCCGCCGGCCTGGCCGCCGAGCCGACTGCCGAGGGCGACCTGCTCGACGCGGCGGGGATCGGGGCGGACGAAACGATCACGATCGGCGGGCCCGATCCGTATGCCGCCGCGGCCGACGAGTGGGCGGCGACCCAGCCCGAGCCGGTCGAGGTCGACGACGACGAGCTCGCGGCCCAGCGCCTGTACGACCTCGCCCTCGAGTTCCAGGAGCGCAGCCAGCGCAGCGAGGCGCGCCTCCTCGAGCAGTTCGAGGACGCGTCGTCGGTCCTGATTTCGAAGATCGGCGACCTGATCGTCAACGACGACGACGACGAGCGCCTCACGCTCACCGCGTCGGGCGAGTTCCGGGCCGAGGTCCTCACCGAGGAGGACAACGAGTGGCGGCCGCTGGCCTCGGCCGAGGAGCTCGTCGAGTACTACGACCCGACCGACGTCTTCGGCGATCTGGCCGACGCGCTCGCCGAGGCGTTCCCGTCGATCGCGCCGGAGCTGGCGGCGTTCGAGGCGGAAGCCGAGGGCGAGGCGTCCGACGAGGACGACGACGGCGAGGAGGACGAGGGGGCGGACGCGGCACCCGCCGAAGCCGAGGCCGGCGCGACCGCGACCGACGACGGCGCGGCGCCGACGGAGGGCGACGCCCGCCGGTGACGATGCGCCTGGTCCGGACCGAGCTGGTCGACAGCCGGGAGATCCTCCCGGGCCAGTGGCTCCAGTCGTTCCTCGCTCCCGAGCTCGCCACCGGATCCCGGGCCGGCCAATTCGTTCACGCCCGGACCGGCGACCTGTCCGGGCTCGTGCTCCGACGGCCGTTCTCGATCAACACCGCCGACCCCGCGAGCGGCGTGATCACGATCCATTTCCGGACGATCGGGCGCGGGACCGAATGGTTCACCCGCCTCCGGCCCGGCGACGCGGTCGAGATGCTCGGGCCGCTCGGCCGCCCGTTCGAGGTGGATCCGCGCTCGCGCCACCTGCTCCTGGTCGCAGGCGGGCTCGGGATGGCCGGGGTTCGCTCCCTCGCCGACGAGGCGATCAATCACGGCCGCCAGGTCACGCTCCTGTTCGGCGCAGCCTCGGCCCGGGATGTCTACCCGTCGTCGCTCCTGCCCGACGAGGTCGAGTACGTCATCGCGACCGACGACGGCTCGGTCGGCCATCGCGGGTTCGTGACCGAGCTGGTCCCCGAGTACGAGGGCTGGGCCGATCAGGCCTTCGCGTGTGGCCCGGCGCCAATGCTGGCCGCCCTCGCCCGCCTCGCCGAGGGCCGCCAGCAGCGGCTCGGGGTCGCCTCGCTGGGCCGAAAGCGCGGTGGCGGCAAACCGGATGCGGTCGGCTCGACCGCTGCCCGGCGCAAGGCATTCCTCCAGGTCTCGATGGAGCAGAACATGGGCTGCGCCGTCGGGGCGTGCCTCGGCTGCGTGATCATGGGCACGAACGGCGTTCCCCAGCGCGTCTGCCGCGAAGGCCCAGTGTTCGCCGCCGACGAAGTGGCCTGGGAGTCGGGCTGGTGAGCCTCGCCGCCGCCCGCGACGGCGTCGAGCCGTCGGTCGACCTGTCCGTGGATCTCGGGCGCGGGCTCGTCCTGCCGAACCCGATCCTCGTCGCGTCGGGAACGTTCGGCTACGGGATCGAGTACGGCGACGTCGTCGATGTGGACCGGCTCGGCGCGATCTGCTGCAAGGGCACGACCCTCAAGCCCCGGATCGGCAACATCACGCCGCGCGTGACGGAGACGCCGGGCGGGATGCTCAATTCGATCGGGCTCCAGAACCCGGGCGTCGACGCGGTCATCGCGAAGTACGCGGGGACGTGGGCGGGCTGGAAGACGCCGGTCATCGTCAACGTCGCCGGTGAGTCGGTCGAGGACTACGTTGAGGTCGTCCGCCGGCTCGAAGGCGTGCCGGGCGTCGCCGGGATCGAGCTGAACATCTCGTGCCCGAACGTCGGCCGCGACGGCCTCCAGTTCGCGATCGACGCGGGCGCGGCCGGCGAGGTGACCGCTGCCGTCCGCAAGGCGACCGATCTGCCACTGCTCGTCAAGCTGTCGCCCAACGTCGCCGACGTCCGGCCGATCGCCCGCGCGATCGCCGATGCCGGCGCCGACGCCCTGACCGCGATCAACACGCTGTCGGGGAGCGCGATCGCCCCGTCCCGGAAGAAGCCGCTGCTCGGCAACATCTACGGCGGCCTGTCGGGCCCGGCGGTCAAGCCGGTCGCGCTCCGGATCGTGTACGAGGTCAGCCAGATCGTCGACATCCCGGTCATCGCGATCGGCGGCGTGACCGAGTTCGCCGACATCCTCGACTTCCTCGCCGTCGGAGCGGTCGCCGTCCAGGTGGGAACCGCGATCTTCGCCGACCCGACGCTGCCGGTCCGCCTCGTCGACGAGCTCACCGACGAATGCGAGCGGCGCGGTCTTGCGAGCTACGCGGACCTGATCGGGACCGCGCTGCCGCCGAAGCCGGGCGCGCCGTCGTCGAAAGGCGTCGAGTACCGGCCGTAGTTTGGGCTTGACATGCACATGGTATGGTATGTGCATGTTTTCCGAACGGACGCAGGTCCTCCTCTCGACGGATCAGGTCGCGAAGCTGAAGCGGATCGCGGCCCGCGATGGACTGTCGGTCGGCGCGGTGATCCGCGATGCGGTCGATTCGTACGTCGATCCAGGCGACGACGCCCGCCATCGGGCCGTCCAGGCGATCTTGGCCATGAACGCCCCAGTCGATGACTGGGAGGTCATGAAGGCCCAAATCCTCAAGAGCCAGCTCGGCGATTGGTGAGCGTTTTTGTCGACACCTCGGTGATCATGTACGCGGCCGGGACCGACCATCCCCTGCGAAGCGCGTGCGTCGCCGTCATGAAGGCCGTCGATGGCGGGCACATCGAAGCCGTGACCTCCGCAGAAGTCGTCCAGGAGATCCTTCATCGCTTCCTGGCCATCCGGAGACCGGACATCGCTGACGCCCTCGCCCGGAGCACACTCGACACCTTCGCGCCCGTCCTCCCGATCACGCACGCCCTGATGCGCCGCGTTCCGGATCTCGCCCGGCGTTATCCGGGCCTCTCGGCCCGGGATCTGATCCACGTCGCGACCTGCATCCACGAAGGCATCACCGAGATCATCAGCACCGATCGCGGGTTCGACGCGGTGAGCGAGGTTCGGCGGATCCCGCCGGAGGAGTTTTCGGCCCCTCGCTGATCGCAGGCGCAAGATCGCGCGAAACGTCGAGCCTCGGCGGGACTCTGTACATCGGATCCGCTGATCGATCGCGGCTAGACTTCGAGGCGATGACGACGATCAAGCCCGCAATCGAGATCGGCGCCCGGGCCGCCGTCGCACACCGGACCGAGGAGCTGTTCCGCTCGTCGGGCGCGCTGCGCGAGGGCCATTTCCAGCTGAAGAGCGGCCGTCACGGCGATGCCTACGTCGAGAAGTTCGCCGTCCTGTCGGATCCGGCCGCGACGAGCGAGCTGGTCGGGTTCTGGGCCGGGGCATTCGCGAACGACGAGGACGGTGACGACACCCGGGTCGACGTGGTCACGGGCCCGACGACCGGCGGCGTGATCCTCGCCTTCGAGACCGGCCGCCAGCTCGGGGTCCGGGCGATCTTCGCCGAGGAGGTCCGGGCCGCCGACGGCTCCACCTACCGCGAGTTCCGGCGCGGGTTCCGGATCGAGCCCGGCGAGCGGGTGCTCCTCGTCGACGACATCCTCACGACCGGCGGCTCGCTCATCGCGATGCTGCCGGCCATCGAGGCCCAGGGCGGCGAAATCGTCGAATGCGTCGTCCTCGTCGATCGGAGTGGCGGCGGAACGAACACGCTGACCTCGCCGAGCACCGGCCGCGTCTACCCGCTGCGCTCGCTGTGGCGGCTCGACCTCCCGACCTGGGAGCCGGGCGCTGCAACCTGCCCGCGCTGTGCCGATGGCACGCCGCTCCACACCCCGGGGAGCAGCGGGACCGGGACGTGACCGAGGGCGGGTCGGCCGTCGGGTTGGAGCCGCGCCCGGCACCGGGATTCGCGCCGAGGCGGGCGCGGATCGTCCTGTTGATCGCTGCGGTGGCGGCCGTTGTCCTGGTCGCCGTCGGTGCTGCGACCATCCTCGGCGGCCCGGGTCGCCAGGTCGAGGCGGGCATCGTGATCGACGTTCAGGCGATCAGTCTCACGAATGTCGAGGGCTTCTCGATCCGGACCGGCGACGGCCGCGTGGTCGCATTCCGGATCACGAGCCTCGAGACCGCGGCGTCGTTTCCGCCCGGCCACCTCGCCGAGCACCGGGTCAGCCTCGCGCGGATCCGGGTCACCTACATCGTGGACGGCGCCGTGAACCGGGCGGTCCGGATCGAGGATGCGCCGTAGGGCGGGCCGGATCCGACGTTACTTGAGCGCCTTGATGGCTGTTTCGATCTCCTCGGGGGAGAAGACCAGCTCGAACGACGCGCTGACCGTGCCGTCCGAGCCGACGACGAAGACGTACGGCTCGGACGAGAGTCGGAACGCGTCGGTGGCCTCGACGGTCACCAGCTGACCGTTGCTGAGCACCGGCTGGAGCTGGCCGTCGACGAGTTTGAGCTTGTACGGCTCGACGTTGATGAACGTGAGATCCGGGTGGGCTGCCGCGACCGGCTTCATCCTGTCGAGCGTCGGTCCGCAGGTGGCCGACTGGCAGAACTTGGGCGTCGCGAAGATGAGCACAAAGGGCTCCTTCCCGGCCAGGGCGGTCGCCTCGGATGTCTCGTAGAAGCGCTTGTCCGGGTTCGGATCGGTCGAGATCTTGGCGACGTCGCCGGCGACCTCGGCCAGGGTCGGCGTCCGAACCGACGGGGCGGCATCGCCCACGGAGATCACCCGGGCGGTCTGCTTCACGTCGAAGCTGAACGAGACCGTCTCCTTCGTCGAGGCCGGGGCCTCGGTCGTGAACTCGGCGATCCACTCGCCGGCGACGGGGAAGTTCGCTCGACCGATGTACACGCCGTTCACGCCCTCGATCGCCCAGATGAACGCCTGGGGGGCAGCCGCGATCGTCTCTCCGCCGGGACCCCGGTAGCCGATCGAGAGGCTCCGATCCGGGGCGGCGACGGGCTTCTGGCCGGTCGGGTCGAGGAGCGAGAAGATCGTCCGGTTGTCGCCGACGTGGAGCTCGCTCGAGACGGGCTGCGGCAGAACCGACGGTGACCCGGAGGCCCCGGCCGACGGGCTGCCGTTGGAGGCGGTCGGTGTCGGAGTCGTTGGGCCGCAGGCGACCACGAGAATCGACAGGACTGCCGCGATCGCGGCGCGGGAGGATCGGGAGATCATGTCCGTAGCGTAGAACGGGACGCTCACCTGCGCGTGCACCACGCTCGGCGCCGGCCGACGTGAACCTGCAAGACGCCCGGTCGACGCTGACGCCCGCGATAGAATGGCGTGCCGACCGACGCCGGACCAAGCCGCCCCGATCGTCCTCCCGAGGAGCCTCGTGACCCGCTTCCAGAAGCTCGCCGCGGCGACCGTCGTGACCGCCCTCCTCCTGGTCACGATCGGGGTCATCGTGCGGGCGACGGGCTCCGGCATGGGCTGCCCGGACTGGCCGCTCTGCCACGGCCAGCTGGTCCCGCCGATCGACGACTACAAGGCCTGGCTCGAGTGGATCCACCGCACGGTCGCGGTCATCATCGGCTTCGAGGTCCTCGGGCTTGCCGTCCTCGCCTGGCTCGACCATCGCGATCGCCGGACGCTTCTCGCGGCGACGCTGGGGACCGTCGTCCTCGTTGGGTTCCAGGCATGGCTGGGCAAGGAGACCGTCCGGCTCAGCAACTCCGGCGAGTCGGTGACGGCCCACCTTGCCGCCGCGATGCTGCTGGTCGGCCTGCTCGTCTGGATCCTGGCTCGCTCGTCGTACCCGGCCCGGCTGACCGGCAGCGCCAGCCAGCGGTTCACGCTCCTCGCGGCGTTCGGCGCGCTGTCGGTCTTTGCGCTCCTCCTGTTCGGGTCGCACGTCACCGCGACCTCCCAGTGGATCGCCTTCCCGGACTGGCCGCTGATGAACGGCTCGCTGTTCCCGGCCCTGACCGACGCCAACGCCGCGCACGTCCTCCATCGCTGGATCGCGGTCGCGGTCGGGATCATCGTCTCGGCCGTGGCCATCGCAGCCCTCCGGATGCGGCCGCGGTCCATGGTGCTGACCCGCCTCGCTGTCGCGGCCGCGCTCCTCTTCCCGGTCCAGGCCCTGATCGGCGGCCTCCAGGTGCTGACCGGGCTGTCAGGCTGGTCGCAGACGCTCCACCTGGCGCTCGGTGCCGTGATCTGGTCGCTGATGGCCGGCCTCGTCGCGATCTCGTACCTCGAGGCACGTTCGGCGGCCGCGACAACAACCGACGGGACAGGCGATCCGGCGATCGGCGGCCCTCGGACAGCGGACAGCCCACGACACACCACCGGCGGGACGATCCGCGCCTACATCGCGCTGACGAAGCCGCGGATCATCGAGCTCCTCCTCGTCACGACCGTCCCAGCGATGGTCCTCGCAACTCGCCAGGTGCCCGGAATCCAACTGGGCCACTGGCTGTGGCTGACGGTCTGGACGCTCGTCGGCGGGACGCTCGCCGCCGGCAGCGCGAATGCGATCAACTGCTACCTCGACCGCGACATCGACCTCCTGATGGCCCGGACCCGGCGGCGCCCGCTGCCGGCCCACGAGGTCGATCCGGAGCGGGCGGTCGTGTTCGGGCTGATCCTCGGGGCGGTCGCGTTCGGCATCCTGGCCCTGTTCGTGAACCTCCTTTCGGCGTGGCTCGGCATGCTCGCGATCGCGTTCTACGTCGTCGTCTACACGATCTGGCTGAAGCGCTCGACCCCTCAGAACATCGTGATCGGTGGCGCCGCCGGCGCCCTGCCGCCGGTCATCGGCTGGGCCGCAGTGACGGGCGACATCGGGATTCCGGCGCTCCTCCTCTTCGCCCTGGTCTTCTACTGGACGCCGCCCCACTTCTGGGCGCTGTCGCTCCGGATCCGGAAGGACTACGCGGCGGCCGGCGTCCCGATGCTGCCGGTCGTGAAGGGCATTCCGGAGACGACCCGCCAGATCGGGCTGTATACGATCCTCATGGTCGCGATCTCGCTCGTCCTGTTCGCGGTCGCCCGGATGGGCCCGATCTACCTCGTCGCCGCGGTCGTTCTGGGTGCCCTGTTCCTGCGCCAGGCGTGGCTGCTCTGGCGGCGCGGCGCGTCGGAGGACGAGTCGACCGCCGGCGCGATCCGCCTGTACAAGTACTCGATCTCGTACCTGACGCTGCTGTTCGCGGCGATCGCGCTCGATACGCTGGTGCTCGCCGCCGCCGCCTGACGCTCCGTCGCGACCGATGCGCCGACGCACCACCAACGGATGACTCGTGGGCGCCAGCCCCTTGTCGCGGACCCTCTCGGCCTGCCTACACTCGCGGCTGGAGGTGGAGGCCCCATGCGCACTCGTCGTCACGCTGGCGCGATCCTGGCCGGGCTCGTCATCGGCTCGGTCGTCCTCGCCGCTCCAGCCGAGGCTGCCCGTCCCGGTGGCGGCGGCGGCGGACCGAAGATCCTGCACTTCGGCGCTTACGACTGGCTGGTCAAGTCGAGCGCCCGCCGGATCGGGCCCGGGCCCAACCTGTTCGATCCGAACGGCGCGTTCCTCGACGGCGCCGGAAACCTTCACCTGCGGATCGCGAAGGTCAACGGCAAGTGGCAGAGCTCCGAGGTGATCAACCAGCAGAGTCTCGGTCGCGGCACCTACTCGTGGACGATCCAGGGCGACCTCGCTGCGCTCGACCAGAACGCGGTCCTCGGCCTGTTCACCTGGAATGACGATCCGGCCTTCAACCACCGCGAGATCGACGTGGAGTTCGCCCGCTGGGGCAATTTGGCCGATCCGACCAACGGCCAGTTCGTCGTCCAGCCGTATTCGACGACCGGAAACCTGCTGCGGGTCACTCAGCCGGCCGGCATCATGTCCTCGACCCATGCGTTCACCTGGAAGTCCTCGTCGGTGGACTTCACGAGCAGCGCTGGGCCGGGCACCTGGACGTACGCCGGGCCGGATGTCCCGCAGCCGGGTGGCGAGAACGCCCGGATGAATCTCTGGCTGTTTCGCGGCCAGGCGCCGTCGAACGGACAGTCGATCGAGATCGTCATCACCGACTTCACGTTCACGCCGCTGCCCTGACGGGCACCTCCGCTCGCAACCTGCAACGCCGTCGCGAGCCTCCAGCCCCGCGACGAGCGAGCCCGCGATGGCGACCGGTGCCACACTCCACCGATGGACCTCCACTTCCTCGGCGGTGCGACCACCGTTACCGGCTCGCAGTTCCTGCTCGAGACCGGTCGAGCCCGCGTCCTCGTCGACTGCGGGATGTTCCAGGGCAGTCCGAACGAGGCGATGCGCAACCGGGTTCCGTTCGGCTTCGACCCCGCGACCCTCGACGTCCTCCTCCTGACCCACGCCCACCTCGACCACTGCGGGCTGATCCCGCATCTCGTCAACGAGGGCTACCGGGGCCGGATCGTGGCGACCCGTGGCACGGTCGAGCTGGCCGAGCTCGTGCTGCTCGACAGCGGCAAGCTCCAGCTGGAGTTCGCGAAGCGCGAGGCCCGCTGGGAGAAGAAGCACCCCGACAAGGTCGAGGCCGACGATCGCAAGGAGCGGGACGCGTACCAGGCGGCGCTCGACCTGGCGGAGGGTCGCATCTCGGCGCTGCCGCCCGAGG
>JANLYK010000348.1:0-16369 GCA_031365595.1 Chloroflexota bacterium
ACTCGATCGACGACGCCGCCCCGAGGACCTCGATGTCGTAGGCCTCGATCAGCGGGTTCGACAGGAGCTCGGAAGCCAGTCGCTCGACGACCGCCCGGGCCGCCGCGTCGTCGGAGCCCGCGACCGTCAGCTCGATCCGCCGCCCGACCCGGACCTGGCTGACCCCGTCGATCCCGAGGTGGCCGAGGCTGCCCTCGACCGCCCGGCCCTGCGGATCGAGGATCCCGTCCTTGGGCCGGACGTTGACCGCGAACCGGGTGTCCACGCTCACGCGCCGGCCTCGATCACATCGTCGTCGAGATAGCGCTGGAAGCTGGCACCGGTGATCCGCTCGAACGCCTCGACGTAGCGGGCGCGCGTCCCGGCCACGACGTCGGCCGGCAATTCAGGCCCCGGGGGCGTCTTGTCCCAGTCGAGCGTCTCGAGGTAGTCGCGGACGTACTGCTTGTCGAAGCTCGCCTGCGGCCGGCCCGGCTCGTAGTCGGCGGCGTCCCAGAAGCGCGACGAGTCGGGGGTCAGGACCTCGTCGATGAGGAGCAGCTCGCCGCTCGCCGGATCGATCCCGAACTCGAACTTCGTGTCGGCCAGGATCACGCCGGCGGGCTCGGCGATCTCGGCGCCCCGGCGATACAGGGCGATCGCGAGATCGGCGACCCGCTCGGCCACGTCGCGCCCGACGAGCCCGGCCGCCTCGTCGATCGAGATGTTCTCGTCGTGGCCCTCCTCGGCCTTCGTCGAGGGCGTGAACAGCGGCTCGGGCAGGCGCTCGCTCTCGCGCAGGCCGGCCGGCAGCGGAATCCCGCACACGGCGCCGGTCCGGCCGTAGTCCTTCCAGCCGGAGCCCGCGAGATAGCCGCGCACGATCACCTCGATCGGGAGCGGTTCGACGCGCCGGCAGAGCATCATCCGGCCGCGGAGCTCGTCAGCGTCCTCGGCCCGACCGCCCGGACCGCCGGCGAAGCCCGGGATGTCCTCGGGGGAGACCCCGACCAGGTGGTTCGCGACGAGGTCGGACGTCTTCTCGAACCAGAACCGCGACACGCCGGTCAGGACCCGGCCTTTGTCCGGGATCGGCGTCGGCAGGACGACGTCGAATGCACTGAGCCGGTCCGAGGCGACAAGGAGCAGGCGATCCTCGCCGACCGCGTAGAGGTCGCGGACCTTGCCGGACCGGAGGAAGGAATCGGCGAACGCGCTAGCGGGTGGCATGGATCTCGGCCTCCAGGCTGTCGAGTCGGGCGATGACGGCGGGGACGTGGCGCAGGTGGGCGGCATCGTTGAAGCAATGGTCGAGGTCGGTCAGGCTCAGGCGCTTCGCGACCTCGGCGTCCAGCGCGAGCAGGTCACGCAGCGGCGAGCGCTCGTCGGCTGCGCGCAGGGCCGCCCGCTGGACGATCGCGTACGCCGCCTCCCGACCCATCCCGCCGCGCTCGACGAGGGCGCCCAGGACCCGGCTGCTGGCGTGCAGGCCGAGGCCGCGCTCGATGTTCTCGAGCATTCGTTCGCGGCGGACGACGAGGCCGTCGACCAGGCCGGCCATCTTCACGAGGGCGTAGTCGAGGACGATCGTCGCGTCGGGCAGGATCACCCGCTCGGCGCTCGAGTGGCTGATGTCGCGCTCGTGCCAGAGCGGCTGGTTCTCGAGGGCGGTCTGGGCGTAGCCGCGGAGGAGACGGGCGAGCCCGGCGATCCGCTCGGCGAGGATCGGGTTGCGCTTGTGGGGCATCGCGCTCGAGCCCTTCTGGCCGGCCTTGAACGGCTCCATCACTTCGCCAAGCTCGGTGTGCTGGAGGTTGCGGACCTCGGTCGCGAAGCGCTCGAGGCTGCCGCCGAGGATCGCGATCGCGGTCAGGAGCGCGGCGTGCCGGTCGCGCTGGACGATCTGGGTGCTCGACGGGTCCACGTGCAGTCCGAGCTCGGCGAGGACCTCGGCCTCGACGTCGGGCCCGAGGTGGCTGTACGTCCCGACGGGCCCGGAGATCTTGCCGGTCGCGATCTCGTCGACGGCGCTGGCGAGACGGCGCCGGCCGCGATCGACCTCGAACGCCCAACCGGCGAGCTTCAGCCCGAACGTGATCGGCTCGGCGTGGACGCTGTGGGTGCGACCCATCATCAGCGCGTCGGCCTCGCTCCGGGCGCGGGCGATCAGCGTGGTCAGGAGCCGGTCGCAGTCGCGGAGCAGGAGATCTCCGGCGTCGCGCAACTGAAGGGCCAGGGCCGTATCGACGACGTCGCTGCTCGTCAGCCCGAGGTGGAGGTAGCGGCCCTCCGGGCCGATCGTCTCGGCGACCTGGCTGACAAACGCAATCACGTCGTGATCGGTCGTTTTCTCGATCTCGGCGATCCGCTCCGGATCGACGGTCGCCCGCGCCTCGATCACGGCGAGGGCGTCGGCGGGAACCACGCCGCGCGCCGCCTGGGCCCGGCTGACCGCCAGCTCGACCCGGAGCATCTGCTCGAAACGGGCCTGCTCCGTCCAGATCGCGCCCATCTCGGGCAGGGTGTAGCGCCGGATCATCGGCCGGCTCCGACCGGCGACCCAGGCAGGACGCCGATGTCGTGCCGGCGCTGCATCCCCGGCCAGCTGATCGCCTCGGCCGCACGCTCGGCGGCGTCGGACGCCTCAGCCAGATCACGTCCTCGCGCGACCACCGTCAGGACACGACCCCCGGCCGTGACCCAGCGATCCTGATCCCAGCGAGTTCCCGAGTGGAACGCCACGGCTCCCAACGCCGCTGCGGCTTCGAGCCCGGAGATCCGCTCGCCCGGCGAAGACTCGCCTGGGTAGCCGGCCGACGCGAGGACGACTCCAACCGTGAAACCACCGATCGTCGGCAGGCGGCTGTTCCAGAGGTCCATTGACCCACCATGGGCCGCCGCCAGTAGGAATGGCGCCAACGGCGATGCCAGCTGCGGCAGCAGAACCTGAGCCTCCGGATCACCCAGCCGCACGTTGAACTCGAGGAGACGCGGCCCGCCGGCGGTCAACATCAGTCCCGCATACAGGAAGCCGCGATAGTCGATCCCACGCCGGGACATCGTCGCGAGGATCGGTCGATGGACAAGGTCAAGCAGGTCGTCCATCGCGCCCTCGGACAGGTCGGGGAGCGGGGCGTACGCGCCCATGCCACCGGTGTTCGGGCCACGATCACCGTCGAGCAGACGCTTGTGGTCCCTGGCGGGCGGAAGAGCGACCGCCGACCGCCCGGCGCAGATCGCGATCACGCTCGCTTCGGATCCGCTGAGCCGCTCCTCGACGAGGATCCGCTCGGCACCGCCGGTCAGGATGGTCTCGATCGCGGCTACGGCCTCGTCCGCGGCGTCACAGACGACGACGCCCTTGCCGCCTGCGAGACCGTCGGCCTTGACCACGACTCCGGTCGACCCCGGGCGGACCGCCTCGTCCCGGGCCCAGTCGCGAGCCGCCGCGACGTCGTCCGCCCGGAAGCTCGCCGAACGGGCCATCGGCACACCCGCCTCGGCCGCGATCTCGTGACAGAACGTCTTTGATGTCTCGAGCTGTGCCGCCGCGGCCGTCGGCCCGAACACCGGGATGCCCGCCTCGTGGAGCGCGTCCGCTACGCCGGCCGCGAGCGGCGCCTCGGGACCGATGACGACTAGCTCGGCGGCGCGCTCGCGCGCGAGGGCAACCACCGCGGTGGGGTCGGGTGGGTCAACGCCGGGCTCGACGCGGACGCGCGCCTCCCGGGCGATCGCATCGGACCCGGGCGCAACGGTGACCTCATTCACTCCGGGCTCGGCGCCCAGCTTCCAGGCGAGGGCATGTTCCCGTCCACCACCCCCGACGACGAGGATCCGGGTCGGCTGGATGAGCTGCGTCATCGACCGTCGACCACGTCGGCGCGACGAATGCACGCTGCGCGGGCGTTACGACGGGCGAGCGCCGGATCGAGCCGTCTGAAACCACCCTCGCCGGCCCTTTTGCCCACCCGCCGCGCAGAATGGCGGCTGGCGGCGTGCGCACAGGCGGAATCGATCGACTCAGCCGTCACAGCGCCCGACAGGCGTGCAATCGGATCCGCGTAAGCGCCCGCGCGACCCCACGGCCGGGTCACGTGCCCGCCACCACGCGGTGGCGCATCGGACGCCACGCCCGCTCGATCGTCTGGGTCCGCTCCGGCCCGACCGACACGAGGACGATCGGGGCTCCCGCGTGCTCCTCGAGGGCGGTCACGTAGCGGCGCGCCGCGTCGGGCAGGTCGGACAGCGCCCGGACCGTGTGGATCGGCTCCTCCCAGCCCGGGAAGTCCTCGTAGATCGGGGTCGCCCGGTCGAGCAGGAGGGAGGAAGACGGCCATGCCTCGATCCGCTTGCCGTCGATCTCGTACGCGACGCACAACCGGATCGGATCGACGCCGGACAGGATGTCGAGCTTGTTGAGCATGATCGAGCTGACCGAATTGACGGCGACGGCATAGCGCGTCGAGACCGCGTCGAAGAACCCGACCCGGCGCGGCCGGCCCGTCGTCGTCCCGACCTCGTGACCGCGCTCCGCGATCCCCTTTCCCACCCCGTCGAGGAGCTCCGTCGGGAACGGGCCCGAGCCGACCCGGGTCGCATACGCCTTCATGACCCCGAAGACCTCGTCGACCTGGCGCGGCCCGATGCCGCCGCCGGTGCACGCCCCGCCGGCGATCGGCGACGACGAGGTCACGAACGGGTAGGAGCCGTGGTCGATGTCGAGGAGCGTCCCTTGGGCCCCCTCGAGCAGAACGTGGTCGCCGCGGCGCAGCGCGTCCTGGACGAGCCACGTGACGTCGACCAGATGCGGCGCCAGCCGGCGGCCCCAGGCGAGCGCCTGTTCGACGAGCGGCTCGACCTCGAACTGGACCTCGGCCCCGAGGGCCGCGAGGACCGCGTTCTTCTCTGGCAACACGCGCGCGAGCTTCGAGCGGAGCGCTGTCTCGTCGAGCAGGTCCTCGAGACGCAGACCGGTCCGCGCCGCGCGGTCCTCGTAGGCCGGACCGATGCCCCGGCCGGTGGTCCCGACCTTCGCCCCGGCGAGACGATTCTCGCGGGCGACGTCGAGCGCCCGGTGGTAGGGCAGGATCACGTGGGCCGCGAAGCTCGCCCGGAGGCGGCTGATGTCGATGTCCCGGGCGGCCAGCCCGTCAAGCTCCTCGATCAGGGTCGCCGGGTTGACGACCACGCCCGGCCCGATGACCGGCACGATGTGCGGGTAGAGGATTCCCGATGGGACGAGATGGAGCTTGAACACCTCGTTGCCGAGCATCAGGGTGTGCCCCGCGTTGTCGCCGCCCTGGTAGCGCACGACGAGCGCGGTCTGCTCGGCGAGGAAGTCGGTCGTCTTGCCCTTGCCCTCGTCGCCCCACTGGAGCCCGACGATCACCGTGGCGGGCATCAGGCACCCTCCTCGGGCCGATGGCCTCGGCGGAGCACAATCTCGGGGCTCGGAGGGCGAGCCGTGAGCCGGTGCTGCGGTTGCCGGCCCCGAGTCATGACGAGACCCCGGGCGAAGCCGGGGTCTGGGGTACATATCTCCCGCGAATCTTCGCCGGCGTGGTGGCGAAGCGGGACGTCGAAGGTGCCCATCCGCCTCACGGGACGAACGACGCGCCTTCCTCGAGCAACGGCCGTCTCCTTGACGCTGCACGCGGGTGCTGAGGACCGGGCCAGTATAGCCCGGCTGCGCGGACTGCGAGCCGTGCGGCAAGCCTCGGCGGACGCCCCGGGGAGACGCTGGATTCGAGAGGAGTGGGACATTCGGTCAGGACCGGCAGGACCTCCGGCCGTAGCCCCGCGCGCCGCCCCGCCGCTAGCCTTCGGGTTGTGATGCGCCTCCTCGGGGGACTGGGTCTGCTGGCTCCCCTGTCCGTCCTCGCCGTCTGGCTTGCGATGCCCGCCGTGATCGACTCGCGGTTCGACGAAGGATCGCGCTCGATCCTGGCCGCGATCGTGGCGGGGTCCATGGGCGTCTCGCTGACCGCCGGGATCGTGTTCTTCTATGTCCGGCTCCGCCTCCGCCGACTGATCCGGGCGGCAGAGCGTTTGGCGGCAGGCGAGCTCGGAGTGGACATCGGCTCGAAGGTCGGAGACCGCGGGCTCGAGGGCCGACTGGCCCGCGCGATCGACGCGATCTCGGTCGCGCTGACCGAGACGACCGACGCGGCCACGATCGACAAGCTGACCGGCGTCAGCAACCGCCAGACCCTCCTCGCCGAGCTCTTTGCCGAGGTCGAGCGAGCGAACCGCTACGAGCGTGCGCTGTCGGTCGCATTCGTGGACATCGACCACTTCAAGAACGTCAACGATACGTATGGCCACGCGGCCGGCGACATCGTCCTGCGCGGCGTCGCCCAGACGATCAACGCCAACCTGCGGGCGTCCGATCAGGTCGGGCGCTACGGCGGCGAGGAGTTCATGCTCCTCCTGACCGAGACCGACGTCGAGGAGGGCGCCAGCCTGACCGAGAAGCTCCGGACCCTCGTCGCGAAGCAGCAGTTCGAGATCGGGTCGGGCCAGACCCTCGGGGTCACGATCTCGATCGGGATCGCAGGCGGCAAGGGCGGCGTGCTCCGGACCGACACCCTGGTCCGCGATGCCGACGCCGCGATGTACTCGGCCAAGTCGCTCGGCCGCAACCAGACCTACATCTTCGCCGAGCCCGACGAGGACGCCCGCGTGCCACGCGCCCCGATCTCGACGGCCGGACGTTTGCTCGCGATGCAGGTCGGCAAGGCGGCGCGCGATGCGGCCGCGGCCAGCCTCACCTCGTTCATCTCGCCGCTCCCCCACTATCGCGGCCAGCCGTCGGCGATGATCGCCTCGATCGTGGTGGCGATGGCCCGGAACATCGGTCTGCCCGAGGCCGAAGTGGACCGGATCCGGACCGCGGCCCTCCTTCACGACGTGGGCAAGGTCGCGGTCCCGTCCGAGATCCTCGACAAGCCGGCCGCTCTGTCGTCGGCCGAGTGGCGGACCGTCGTCCAGCATCCGCGGATCGGCCAGGTGATCCTCGAGCAGGCGGCCGCCCTCAAGGAGGCGGTGCCGATCATCCTCCACCATCACGAGCGCTACTCCGGCCACGGCTATCCCTTCGGCCTGCGCGGCAACGACATCCCGCTCGGCGCCCGGATCGTGTCGATCGCCGACGCGTACGACGCGATGACCCACGATCGGCCGTACAAGCGCGCGATCAGCCACGACGCCGCGATTGCGGAGCTCCGGCGCCACGCCGGGACGCAGTTCGATCCGGAGCTCGTCACGCTGTTCTGCGACCTGTTCGCGAACGTGGCGCCCGTGCCTGATCCGTCGATCGTGGCGATCACGTCCGGTGCGGTCGCGATGACCGACGTCCACGCCCCGCGCCGGCGCCGGCGGCGAGCGAGCGACGGCGCCGCGAGCTCGTTGGGACCCGTGCGGGGTTCTGCCGCCGGCTGACCTCGGTTCCGTGCCGCCTCGCGCGTCCGGTGCCCGCGCCGCGCGTCTGCCCGCCCAGCGGGTCATATGACGTCCGGAGGCCCTGGATACCCTCCTTGGCGTCCTGAAACCGTGCTTCCTTCGTCGTCGTACCCACCGCGCGGGCAGATCCGCGGGCGAGGGCCGCGTCGGCCGTCGGATAGCCCGCCACGTGGGCATCGGGCAGCGGGCGAGGCAACGAACGACGCCGTGCGGTCTCAGTCCGTGAACCCGCGGCAAAGTCCGCGATAACCGCGAGTGCAGCGCCGCCTGCTACGTTCCCGACTGCCCGCCAGGCATCAGCCGGTCGCGCCGAGCGACACCGTCCAAGGTCCGCCGACCACCGATGGTCCACGACCCGCCGGATTGGCCCGACCGCCGGGGCCGGCGCCTCTTCCACGTCCCGCTGCCCGCCGCGCTGTTCCCGCCGGAACGCAGGGCCGCCGATCGCGAGACCGGACGGCCGAGAAGGAGTACGGACCGTGAATCGGGTCCTCTTGACCGGACGCCTCACCCGCGACCCGGAGATGCGCAGCCTTGCCAGCGGCAAGGCGGTCACGCAGTTCAGCGTGGCAACCAACGAGTACATCGGCCAGGGCAAGGAGAAGGCCGAGTACCACAACATCGTCACCTGGGACCGCCTGGCCCAGACGTGCGGCGAGTTTCTGGGCAAGGGCCAGCAGGTCGCGATCGAGGGCCGGATCCAGACCCGGACCTGGGACGACGACGCGGGCAAGCGCCACTGGAAGACCGAGATCGTGGCCAACCACGTCGAGATGCTGTCGGGTCGGCGCAAGAAGGACTACGCGGCCGAGTCGGCGGCAAACGGCCTGGCGGCCCAGGCGGCGGCCTACGGCGACGAGGACGATGCCGACGCCGACGAGAGCGCCGCGATCGCCCGGGCGGCGGAGCCCCTCACCGAAGCGGACGAGGAGGTCGTCGCCGCCTGAGCCTCCTCGCGGGCACACACCGATTGTTCCCCGGACCGGCGGTGGCTCCCCCCTCCACCGCCGGTCCTTCCTCGGGCCAATGGCCTCGCGGGGCTCGGCCTTGGACCTCGGAGAGCATCCGCAAGAACGGGTGCTAGTTCGGCGGCCGGCTACACGAACTCGAAGAATGACACAGCCAGGATGACGTAGACGAGCATCAGGAGGGCGCCTTCAAGCCAGTTCGACTCGCCGTCGAGGGCGATCAGGGCGCTGATTCCGACGGCTGCGGCAACGGCGGCGACCTCGAGCGGGGTGAAGACGAGGGTCATGTCCTGGCCGATGGCGAGGCCGATGAGGACGAGCACCGGCGCGACGAACAGGGCCACCTGGAGGCTCGAGCCGTAGGCCACGGCCATCGCGAACTCCATCTTGTTCTTGTAGGCGAGCTGGACCGCGACGAGGTGCTCGGCGAGGTTGCCGATCGTCGGGATCAGGACCACGCCGACGAAGAACTCGGACAGGCCGAACGCCTCGATGAACGGCTTGATCGAGCTGACGAGAATCTCCGAGGTAAAGGCCAGCAGGACCGCCGCCCCGAGCAGGACGACGACGGCGATCTTCCCCGTCCAGGCCGGGCCGCCGTGGCCCGCCGCCGGCTCGTGGCCGCCGAGCGTCTCGGCCGGGTTCGTGAACTGGAAGACGAGCGACAGGACATACGCGACCATCAGCAGGACGGCGACAAGGACCGACTCCTCGACGAGCGATCCGCGGTCGCCTGAGCTCGTGAACGCGAAGACGGCCGGCACGAACAGCCCGACGAGGGCCAGGACGAGGAGCGCCGCGTTCGAGCCGGCGATCTGCTGGCTGAACTTCTGCGGCCCGTTCTTGAGCCCGCCGAGCAGCACGCTCGCGCCGAGGACGAGCAGGAGGTTGCCGATGATCGAGCCCGTGATGCTCGCCTTGACGACCTCGATCAGTCCGGCCTGGAGGGCGAAAAACGCGATGATCAGCTCGGCGATGTTGCCGAACGTTGCATTCAGAATGCCGCCGACCTGCGGACCGGTGATCGCCCCGAGCCGCTCGGTGGACAGGCCGACGAGCCACGCCAGCCCGAGGATCGCGACCGCGGCCATCACAAAGATCGCGGTCTGGGGCAGGCCGTGGAAGACGAACTCCGCGAGGATCGTGGCGAGCGCGATCGCGACGATGACGACGAAGGCGATCTGCGATGGCCGCGAGAGGACGCCGAGTATCGGGATGCCGCCTGGGCGGGCAGCGGTCGGGTGGCTCATGTGCCGTGCATGCTAGCGGGCGACCGCTGGGCCGTCCGGTTCGCTGGCGCTCCTCGCCGCAGCGAGCATCCCCTGGGCGACCTCGCGTGGCGGGTAGGAGGCCTGGGTGCCCGGTCGGGCGACACTGTCGGATGCTGCCGCGCAGCCGAGCACGGTCGCAGCGACCGGATCGAGACCGGCGGCAAGCCCGACCGCGAAAGCCCCGACGAACGCGTCGCCGGCGCCCGTGGTGTCGGTCGCGACCGCGAACGGGGCCGCGACCCGCACGACGGCGCCGCCGACCGGTCGCACGGCAGCCCCGCGTTCACCGAGCGTGACGACGAGCGATACCCCGAGCGCGTCGCCCAGATCCGCGATCGCACGGGCCTCGCCTGCCTCGCTCCGGCCGAGGGGCAGCCCGCCGACGAGCACGAACTCGGTCTCGTTCGGCACGAGCCAGTCCGTGAGCCCCAGGAGGTCGTCTGTAATCGGCGCGCCCGGGGCCGGGTTCAGAATCGTCACGGCGCCGATGGTCCGGGCGGCCGCAAAGGCGGCGCTTGTGGCCGGCTGCGGGATCTCGAACTGGCCGATGACGATCCCCGGCCGGATCCGCTCGACCGCGGCGGCAGCGATGACCGGCGAGACGAGTCCGTTCGCGCCCGGGATCACGATGACCCGGTTCGTCCCGGCGCCGTCGACCCAGATCGGGGCAACGCCGGAGGACCCCGCGGCCACGCTCATGTCGTGCGTGGCGACTCCCTGGGCGCGGAGGTTGTCGAGGATCAGCTGACCGTTGGGGTCGTCGCCGACCATTCCGACCATCGCGACGTCAGCACCGAAGCGCGCGGCCATCACGGCTTGGTTCGCGCCCTTCCCGCCGAAACCCTGAAGGAAACGCACGCCGACGACCGTCTCGCCCGCGTCCGGGAGCCGGTCCGCAAACGCGACGAGGTCGATCATCGAGCTCCCGACGACAAGGATCGACAGCGGGTGTGCGGCCCCGGTCATTCGCCGCGGCCTCCCGCGACCCGATACAGCTTCCGACGCGGGATCCCGGTCTCGACCGAGACCGTCCGTGCGGCATCGCCGCGGGACACGCCCTCGCCGACCCGACGCTCCACCTCGGCCAGGGCTGCGTCGAGCGTCGCGGCCGCGCCGACGATCCGGCCCTGCTCGATCGCGCCCGTCGCGTCGCCGTCCCCCCGGGCTTCATCCGGCCACCAGCCGACGACGAGGGCGAACTCACCGCGTAGCGTCAACTCGCCGTTCCGTGCCCGGGCCGCCAGCTCGCCGAGCGTGGCCCGGACGATCTCCTCGTGGAGCTTCGTCAGCTCCCGCCCGATCGCCGCCGGTCGGTCGGCGCCGCACGCCGCCGCCAGGTCGGCCAGCGTGGCGGGCACTCGCGACGGCGCCTCGTACACGATCGTCCCGCGCTCGTCGGCCGCGATCCGGGCGATCCGTTCTCTGCGCTCTCGCCCCGATCTCGGCAGGAACCCCTCGAACGACCAGCGCGGGCCGGCAACCGCGGACCCCGCGACCACCGCGAGCACCGCCGACGCGCCCGGGATTGGGATGACGACCCCGCCCTCGGCCGCCCACGCCGCGACCAGATCCTCGCCGGGATCGCTGACCGCGGGGGTGCCCGCGTCGGTGACCAGGGCCAGGTCGGCTCCGGCGCGGAGGTGCTCGAGCAGCTCGGCCAGGCGAGCGGGGCTGCTCTGGGCGTGGAAGCTCGTGGTCCGGGTCGCGATCTCGTGGCGGTCGAGCAGGCGGCGCGTGAGCCGGGTGTCCTCGGCGGCGATGAGCGGCACCGCCTTGAGCGTCTCGAGCGCCCGGAGCGTGATGTCCGACAGGTTCCCGATCGGGGTCGCGACGACGTACAGCCGGCCGCTCACCGCGGCTGCGCGGCGGAACCGGGCCGGCGGCGCGGGTACAGGTAGTCCACCCCAGCCGTGCGCATTCCGAGCTTGGCGATCGGCGGGACCTGGCGCTTGAACTCCGAAGTCGCGATCATTCGATCCACCCGGGCGACCAGCGCGGGATCGAACCCGAGCGCGGTCATCTCCTCGTCCGAGCGGCGCTTGTCGACCCGCCAGAACAGGAGGCGATCCAACTCCGGGTAGCTGAAGCCGGCCTCCGATTCGTCGGTCTGGCCCGGCCACAGGTCGGCCGACGGCGCCTTCCGGATGATCTGGTCGGGCACGCCGAGCGCCGCCGAGAGCTGGCGGATCTGGCTCTTGTACAGGTCGCCGATCGGGTTAAAGGCGCAGGCGCTGTCGCCGAACAGGGTCGTGTAGCCGATCAGCGACTCGGTCTTGTTGCCGGTCCCGACCACGAGCCCGCCCCAGGTCACCGAGCGGTCGTACAGGACCGCCATCCGCTGGCGGGCCATGAAGTTGCCGCGACGAAGGGGCGCCGCCTCCGGCTGGGCGCTGAAGAACCCGTCGACCATCGGGCTGATGTCCACGAGCTCGTACGTCGCGCCGAGGCGCTCGACGACGGTCAGGGCGTCGGTCCGGGACGCATCCGACGACGTCCGGTACGGCATCAGGACACACCGGAGCTTGTCGGCGCCGATCGCCTCGGCGACGAGGAACGCGACGAGCGCCGAGTCGATCCCGCCCGACAGCCCGAGCACGGCTCGCTCGAACCCGGCCTGCCGGAGCTGACCGCGGATGAACTGGGCGATGACCTGGCGAGCGACGTCGGTGTCGATCGCGAGCTCGTCGGGCAGATCGTAGAGCGGGGCCCCGTCGGCCCCGGCGATCGCGCTCATCCGCCGCCACCCGGCCGGAACCCGATCGGCTCGCGGACCGCGTCGCCGGGCGCGACATCGAGGCCCGCCTCGGCCAGGTCATCGGCGGTCGAGTCGGCGGCCAGACCGGCCCGTTCGGCCACGATCCGGGTCAGCTCCCGGACCTGGAGCTCGGGTCGCTCGTCGCGCAGGAGGGGCAGCGCCAGACGCTCGCGCCGGAGGTCGGCCAGCGGGACCTCGACCAAGAAGAGGCCCTCCTCGAACAGGGGCGCCCCGAACAGCGGCCGGCCGCTCGGCGCGATCACCTCGGATCCGCCCCAGAACGAGATCGACTCGTCGACCCCGACCCGGTTGCAGAAGATCACGATCGAGGTCGTCAGCTGCGCATACGTCCGCATCAGGGTCCGCCACGAGGTCGCCGTCCCGAGCCCGACCTCATTCGTCGCGGCCAGGTCACGGCCCGGCGACGACGACACGTTGATCAGGATCTGGGCACCGTCGAGGGCCAGCAGCTGGGGGACGGTCAGGTGCCAGAAGTCCTCGCAGATCGCGATCCCAACGCCGGCCCCCAGGCGCGACGGCGTCGCCCGCAGGAGATCACCCGCGGCGAAGAACCGGCGCTCGTCGAACAGGCCGTACGTCGGCAGGAAGAGCTTCCGGTGCACGTGCCGGATCCGGCCGTCCTCGAGCAGGGCCGCCGCGATGAACAGACGATGATCGGCCGACTCCTCGACGAACGAGACGACGACCGACAGGTCCTTCGTCGCGGCCGCAAGCCCCGCGAGGCGCGGATCGTCGAGGCGCATGGCGACCTCGGCGGCAAGATCCTGGAGCAGGTAGCCGGTGAGCCCGAGCTCCGGGAAGACCACCAGATCGGCGGCCCGGCCACGGGCCTCCTCGATCAGCTCGTGATGCCGGGCGAGGTTGGCGTCGAGCATGCCGAGCCGCGGCGCGATCTGGGCCAGGGCGACGGTCAGCGTCTGCACGCCGCGAGCATAGCGGCTCGGGCTCCGCGCCCCTGCGGGATCAATCGCGGAGTGAACCCGCCGGGGGCGATTCGGCGTACTCCCCTGCAAGCGTCGATCCATGGCAACCGCCGCTCAACGCGTGCTAGGCTACCCGGCACCCGCGACCTGCGGCCCTCGGGCCGACCGCGCGCGGAACCGGACGCTCCGACCAGGGATCGCATGCGACGCATCCCGGCCATGGAGCCGTTTGAGGAGGAGTCCAGGAATGACCCGAACCACGAGGTGGTCGCCCCTTGCCCTGATCGGCACGGTCGCGATCATCGCATCCGCCTGCGGGACGGCGGCAAGCCCGTCGCCCAGCGCGCCGGCAGCCTCCGCGACGAGCGGAGCCAGCGCACCGGCCAGCCAGCCGGCCAGCACCGAGCCGTTCGACGCGGCCGTCTATCCCGCCGATGGCGACGCCCCGTGCGGCACCGCCCCATATACGGGCCTGTTCAAGAAGATCTCGGCCCTCGACGCGAAGACCGTCGAGTTCCAGCTCTGCTCGCCGGACGTCGCGTTCCTGTCCAAGATCGCGTTCAGCGCCTTCGGCATCCATGACAGCGCCTATCTCGACGCCAACGCTGCGAGCAAGGCCTATCTCGACAAGCCGAACGGTACCGGTCCCTATAAGCTGAAGAGCTGGGAAAAGGGTAGCCGGATGGTCTTCGAGGCCAACGCCGACTACTGGGGCACCAAGGCCCTGACGCCGAACGTGGAGTTCCGCTGGAGTGACCAGGCCGCGCAGCGCTGGCTGGAGCTCAAGTCCGGCACCGTCGACGGCATCGACAACCCCGGCACCGACGACATCGCCGCCATCAAGGCCGAGCCGGCAGTCGCGTTCTTCGCCCGGGAAGGCCTCAACACCTTCTACGTCGGGATGAACGACACCGTCGCGCCGTGGACCGACGAGAACGTCCGCAAGGCAATCGCGATGGGCATCGACCGCGAGCAGATCGTCAAGAACTTCTACCCCGAGGGTTCCGAGGTCGCGACCCACTTCACCCCGTGCGCGATCCCGTTCGGGTGCGAAGGTGAGGCCACCTGGGGCTTCGATGCCGCAGCGGCCAAGCAGCTCCTGCAGGCCGCCAACTTCGATTTCAGCAAGACCTACAAGCTGAGCTTCCGGGCCGCCGTCCGCGGTTACCTCCCGGATCCGCCGCAGATCGCGACGGAGATCCAGACCCAGCTGAAGGCCAACCTCGGGATCAACGTCAGCCTGGACCTCCAGGAATCCGGTGCGTTCCTCGACGCCAACGCCGCGGGCAAGCTCGACGGCCTCTTTCTTCTTGGGTGGGGCGCCGACTATCCGGACCCGACGAACTTCCTCGACTACCACTTCGGCGCGGGCTCGGGCAAGAAGTTCGGCAAGCCGTTCGACGACATCGCCGCGGCCTTGAACAAGGGTGCGCAATCGGCCGACGAGGCCGTCCGCAAGGCCGCCTACGCCGAGGCCAACGGGCTCATCAAGCAGCATGTCCCGGCCGTGATCGTCGCCCACGGCGGCTCCGGCACGGTCTTCAAGGCGGACGTCACGGGCGCCCATTCGTCCCCGCTCAGCAACGAGATCTTCTCGGTGATGAAGGCGGGCGATCGGGACACCCTCGTCTGGATGCAGAACGCCGAGCCCCTCAGCCTGTATTGCGGCGACGAGTCCGACGGCGAGACCCTTCGCGCGTGCGAAATGGTCAACGAGTCGCTCTACGCCTACAAGGTCGGCGGCACCGATGTCGAGCCGGCGCTCGCGACCGAGTGCAAGCCGAACGCGGACCTGACCGTCTGGACCTGCACCCTCCGCGAAGGGGTCAAGTTCCATGACGGCGCGGCGTTCGACGCCAACGACGTCGTGGCCAGCTACGCCGCGCAGTGGGACACGAAGAACAAGAATCACGTCGGTCGATCCGGCGCGTTCGAGTACTTCCCCGGCCTGTTCGGTGGCTTCCTGAACCCGCCCGCTTCGTAAGCCTTCTCGCTTCGCGAGAATCGCCAGGATGCGAACGGGGCGCCCACGTGGCGCCCCGTTCGTGCATCATCGACCGGCCGGTCCGCCTGACCGGCCCATCCCCGCCCTGTCGTCACGGAGCGATCGCCCGACGTGACCCGCTTCATCCTCCGCCGACTGCTGGTGACGATCCCGGTCCTGTTCGGGCTGATCTTCCTCGTCTTCTTCCTGTCCCGGATCGTGCCGGGCGATCCGTGCCGGGCCGTTCTCGGTGAGAAGGCGACCGACGCGATCTGCGCCGACTTCATCCGGCGCTACGGGCTCGACCAGCCGATCCCGGTCCAGTTCGGGCTGTACCTCGGCCAGCTCTCCAGGGGCGACCTGGGCGAGTCGATCAAGTTCTCGCGGCCCGTGACCGAGGTCCTGATCGAGCGCCTGCCGACCACCGTCGAGTTGACCGTATGGGCCCTCCTGTTCGCGATCATCGTCGGCATTCCGCTCGGGATCGTGTCGGCGATCCGGCGCAACTCGCCGATCGATGTCGGGGCCATGGTCGTCGCCAATCTCGGGGTCTCGACGCCGGTCTTCGTGCTCGGCCTGTTCCTCCAGTTCATCTTCGCGCTGCTCCTGAAGAACACGTTCCTGTCGCTCCCCCCGTCGGGCCGGCTGAGTGCCGGGGTCTCCGTCCAGCCGCTGGTCGAGGTCTGGGGGATGACCGGCACGACCGGGATCGTGCGCGGCATTCTCGACTTCTTCTCGGGCATCTATACGTTCAGCACCGCGATCACCGGGCAATGGGGGGCATGGGTCGATGCCGTCCGGCACCTGATCCTGCCGGCGATCGCGCTGGGCACGATTCCGCTCGCGATCATCGCCCGGATCACCCGCTCGTCGCTCCTCGAGGTGCTCGGCCAGGACTATGTCCGGACGGCCCGGGCGAAGGGCCTGCGCGAGCGCGGCGTCGTCATCCGCCACGCCACCCGGAACGCGCTCCTGCCGGTCGTCACCGTCATCGGCCTCCAGCT
>JANLYK010000044.1:0-6352 GCA_031365595.1 Chloroflexota bacterium
CTTGCCCAGCGCTGGGCCGTGGTCCGGCGCCTGTCCGCCGGCGAGCACTACGCGGCCATCTCCCGCGAGACCGGCGCCAGCACCGCCACGATCACCCGGATTGCGTCCTGGCTCAAGCACGGGGAGGGCGGCTACCGCCACGCCCTCGAGCAACTCGACCAGGCTCGTGAGGCAGGGATCCCCGATCCCCCCGGGCGCGAGACGTGACCACGCTCGAACGCGCGGAGCCCCACCGACTGCGGCTTGCCATCCCGAACAAGGGCCGCATGGTCGAGCCGACGATCGAGCTCCTCAAGGACGCCGGGCTCGTCTTCGAGGACCACGCCCGGAGTCTCGTCGCCCGCGTCCGGAACTTCGACCTCGACATCCTGTTCGTCCGGACCAACGACATCATCGAATTCGTCGGCGACGGCGTTGCGGACCTCGGCATCACCGGCGAGGATCTGCTCGCCGAGACGAGCGCCGAGCTGCCCCGCCTGCGGTCCCTCGGCTTCGGCCAATGCCGGCTCGCAGCAGCGGTCCCGACCGATAGCCCGGTCCGCTCGATCGCCGATCTCGCCGGTCTGCGCGTCGCGACCGCCCATCCGAATACCGCCCGGCGATTCTTCGCGACGGCCGGGGTCGAGGTCGACGTGATCCCGATCTCGGGCGCCGTCGAGGTCGCGCCCAGGCTCGGCCTGGCCGAGGCGATCGTCGATCTCGTGTCGACCGGCTCGACCCTCGTCATGAACGGCCTCCGGCCGATCGCCGACGTCCTCGCCTCCGAGGCGATCCTCGTCGCCAATCCGACCGCGGTCATCGAGCGATCGGCCGCGCTCGACGCGATTGACACCATGCTCAGCGCCGTCATCGCCGCCCGGGGCCGGAAGTACCTGATGATGAACGCACCGGCCGAGCGCCTCCACGATCTCGAGACGCTCCTGCCCGGGCTCGAGTCGCCGTCGGTGATCCCGCTGGCCCACGAGGGAATGATCGCGATCCACGCCGTCGTCGGTGCGGACGACGTGTGGAGCCTGCTGCCCCGGCTCAAGGCCGCCGGCGCATCCGGGATCCTCGTCCTCCCGATCGAGAAGATCGTCCCGTGACGGCCGGAACTCGAGCCGACGCCGCGCCGGGCGAGCGTGCCGGCTCTCCATTCGGACTCCCGCGCCTCGACCTCGCTTCCCACGCACCCGCCGACCGCGCCGAGCGCACCGCCCTGTGCCGACGCGGAGCGGTGCCGGACGAGACCGTTCGGGTCGGAGCGCGCGTCATCCTCGACGACGTCCGCCGGCGCGGCGCGGCCGCCGTCCGCGAGGCATCCGCCCGGTACGGGGGTGGACTGGCCGACGGCCGCATCGTCATCGCGCGTCCGGAGCTCGCCGCAGCCCGCGACGCCCTCGACGTCGCCGATCGACGGGCGCTCGAGCAAGCGATCGTAAACGTCAGCCGCTTCGCCGAGACGCAGCGACCGGCGACGACCCGAACGACGATCATGCCCGGCATCGAGATCGAGCGGCGCTGGCTGGCCCTGGACCGGGTCGGCTGCTACGTCCCGGGTGGCTCGGCCCCCTACCCCTCGTCGCTGATCATGACCGTCGTCCCGGCCCGGGTCGCGGGCGTGGGCGAGGTCGTCGTCGCGTCGCCGGCCGATGCCGCCGGGGCCGTCCACCCGGTCCTGCTCGGGGCGGCGGGTCTGCTCGGCGTCGAGACCCTGCTCGTTGCCGGTGGCGCCCAGGCGATCGGCGCCCTCGCCCACGGCCTCGCAGATGCGTCCCCACCGCTCGCGGCCGTGGATCGGATCGTCGGCCCCGGAAACGCGTGGGTGACGGCCGCCAAGCTCGAGGTCGCGGGCCTCGTCGGGATCGACCTCCCGGCCGGCCCGTCGGAGGGCATGGTCCTCGCCGACGCGACCGCCGATCCCGTCCTGGTCGCTGCCGATCTGGTCACCCAGGCCGAACATGGTCCCGACTCGCCCGCGATCCTCGTGACGACGAGCCCGGACCTCGCTGACGCCGTCGAGCGCGAGATTGCCGCCCTCCTGCCCCGCCTGGAGCGGCGCGACATCCTCGCCCGAGCCCTCACGACCCACGGCCGGATCGCGATCGCCCCGGATCTCGATGCCGCGATCGCGTTCGTCAACGACTACGCTCCCGAGCACCTCTCGGTCGATGTCCGCGATGCCGATGCCGCCGTCGCCCGGATCCGCCACGCCGGGTCGATCTTCGTTGGGCCATGGGCGCCCGAGTCGGCCGGCGACTACGCGACCGGCGCGAACCACGTCCTCCCGACCGGCGGCCTGGCCCGCTCCTCCGATCCGCTCGGTGTCGAAGCCTTCGGACGCTGGACCCAGATCCAGCGGGTCGAAGAACGCGGTCTGGCCGCGATCCGCGAGACGGTCGGCCGGCTGGCGAGCGCGGAGGGCCTGACCGCCCATCGGAACGCCGTCGAGGCCCGCTTCCGCGATCCGAACGATCGATTCGACGTGGCGAGCGAGGCGACCGACCGATGAGCCCGACACCGGTCACGTTCGGGCTGCCGACCCAGCCCGCGAGCTACAGCTGGGAGGCGACCGACGAGGAAGTCGCGGAGCGGTTCGGGATCCCGATCGAGGACATCCTGCGCTTCGACCTGAACACGTCGCCGGCACCGCCCGAGATCGTCGCCGGGATCCTCGCCTCGGGCGCCTTCGACGCGCCCCTGTCCGAGTACCCGCCGTCCGACTATCGCCGCCTGGTCGAGACCGCGGCGCGCGTCTACGGGGTCGGGACCGACGAACTCCTCGTGGGCGCCGGCGCGGACGAGATCCTGGATCTCATCGGCAAGGCGTTCCTCCCGTCGGGCGGCCGGGCCGTCGTCCCCGCCCCGACGTACGCGATGTACCGCGTCGTGACCGAGCAGCGCGCGGCGACTGCCGTTATCGTCGCTCGCCTCGGCCCCGCGGATGGCTATGCCCTCGATCTGCCGGCAACCCGCGCCGCCGCGCGCGGCGCCGACGTCGTCTGGCTGTGCAGCCCGAACAACCCGACCGGCCTGCCCGAGCCCACCGGTGCGATCGCCTCGCTCCTCGACGGCATCGCCGCCGACGCGGATCTCGACGGCAGCCAACCGCCGATCGTCGCCCTCGACGAGGCGTACGCGGAGTTCGTCGGCGCCTCGCTGCTCGACCTCCGGCTCGCCCACGACAACCTCGTCGTGGTCCGGACCGCGAGCAAGGCCTACGCGCTCGCCGGCCTCCGCGTCGGGTTCGCGATCGCCGTTCCCGCCACGATTGCCCGGATCGCACCGTACCGGCCGCCCGGCTCCGTCTCGACGATCAGCGTGACCGTCGTGACCGAGGCACTCGCCGACCCACGCGGGATGGCGGCCAACGTCGCCCGGGTGGACGCCGAGCGCGAGCGCCTCGCCGACGGGCTGCGTGCCGCCGGCTGGTCGGTCGGCCCGACCGTCACCAACTTTCTCCTCGTGGACCTCGGCACCGCCGAGCGAGCCGCGGCAACAGCGACCGGCCTGCTCCGCCGGGGCCTCGTGCCGCGGACGTTCGGTGCGCGCCACCCGCTGGCCCATTGCCTCCGCCTCACGATCCGCGACCGGACGGGCAACGACCGCCTGAGCGCCGCGGCCCAGGCCATCACGACCGAGGAGCAGCCCGGATGACGACTCCGCTCGGAACCCTCGACCTCGTCGTCCGCGACGGCCGCCGGGTCACCGTCCGGCGGGTGACCCGCGAGACCGACGTGACGGTGACCGTGGACCTCGACGGCTCGGGCGCCGCGGACATCGAGACCGGGGTCGGGTTCTACGACCACCTGTTGGGATCTCTGGCTCATCACGGTCTGCTCGACCTCACGATCCGGGCGACCGGCGACCTCCACGTCGACGACCACCACACGGTCGAGGACGTCGCACTCGTCCTGGGCGCCGCCGTCGCCGAGGCGCTCGGCGATCGGGCCGGGATCAACCGGTTCGGCGACGCGAGCGTTCCGATGGACGAGGCCCTTGCAACCGCGGTGCTCGACATCGGCGGCCGGCCATTCGCGGTGATCGACCTGCCGTTCCGCGGCGAGCGGGCCGGAACCCTGACCCTCCAGAACGTCGAGCACGCCCTCGAGGCGTTCGCCCGGACCGCCGGCGCGACGCTCCACCTCCGAGGCACCGGCCGCAATGACCATCACCTCGCGGAGGCCGCATTCAAGGCGCTCGGCCGGGCGCTGCGGGCCGCGACCACCGCCGACCCGCGCCGGACCGGGATCGCGTCGACGAAGGGCTCGACGTGACCGGGCGACCCCGATTCGCCGTCGTCGACTACGGCGCCGGGAACCTCGTCAGCATCGACCAGGCCCTGGTCAGCGTGGGGGCCGAGGTCGTCGTCGCGCACACGCCGGCCGACCTGGCGGGCGCCGATGCCCTGATCGTGCCGGGCGTAGGTGCCGCCGCGCCGGCGATGGATCGCCTTCGCGCGGCCGGTCTGGTCGAGCCGATCCGCGATTGGGTCGCCGCCGGCCGCCCCTTCCTCGGAATCTGTCTCGGGCTCCAGCTCCTGTTCGACGGCAGCGACGAGGACGGCGCCGAGACGCTGGGCATCGTGCCGGGTCGGACCGAGGTCCTGCGAGACGCCCCGACGCTCCCGCACATCGGCTGGAACCAGGTGGAGCGGACCCGCGACCACCCGCTGTTCGACAGAATCGCGCCGAATGCCGACTTCTACTTCGTCCACTCGTACGCCGGAGCGCCTCAGGACCACAGGGTGACCCTCGCTCGGACGACCCACGGCGGGTCGTTCGTGAGTGCAATCGCCCGCGCCAACGTCCTCGGCGTGCAGTTCCATCCGGAACGCAGTGGCGACGACGGCCTGCGCCTGCTCGCCAACGTCGTAGCCCTCGTCCGCTCCGGTGGGCTACCCGCCACGCCGGCCACGGTCCTGGCCTGATGCTTCGCCGGCGCGTGATCCCGTGCCTCGACGTCGCGAATGGCCGGGTCGTCAAGGGCACCCGCTTCGTGGACCTCGTCGACGAGGGCGACCCTCCTGAACTGGCCGAGCGTTACGCCGCCGAGGGCGCCGACGAGCTCGTCTTCCTCGACATCACCGCCGCGCCCGAGGACCGTGGGACGCTTCTGGACATCGTCGAGCGGACCGCGCGCCGGGCGTTCATCCCGCTGACGGTCGGCGGCGGCGTGCGCAGCGTCGACGACATGCGCGATGTCCTGCGCGCCGGCGCCGACAAGGTGTCGCTGAACACGGCCGCGGTGACCGATCCGGACCTGATCGCGGCCTGCGCGGCCCGGTTCGGCCGCCAGGCCGTCGTCGTCGCGATCGACGCGCGCCGTCGCGCGGGTGGGGTCCAGGGCTGGGAGGTCGTGGTGAAGGGCGGCCGCGAGGCGACCGAGCTCGAGGCGGTCGCCTGGGCGGAGCGCGCGGTCGCGCTCGGGGCCGGAGAGCTCCTCGTGACCTCGATGGACCGCGACGGGACGCGATCGGGCTACGACACGGAGCTGCTGCGCGCGATCGCGGACCGGGTCAAGGTCCCGGTCATCGCATCCGGTGGTGCGGCAGGACCTGCCGACTTCGTCGCGGCCGTGCGTGACGGGCACGCCGATGCCGTTCTCGCGGCATCGATCTTCCATCGCCGGATCCACTCGATCGCCGTGGTCAAGCAGGCGATGGCCGATGCCGGGCTGCCGGTCCGGCTCCTCCCGGGAGCCGCCGCGTGACGCTGCTCCCGCCCGCTCCCTCACCTCAGCCGCTCTGGGGCCCGAACGGTCTCGTCCCGGCGGTCGTTCAGGACGCCGCGGACGGCCGCGTCCTCATGCTGGCGTGGATGGATGCGGAGGCGCTGGCGGTCACGCTCGAGACCGGCATCGTCCATTTCCACTCGCGCGCCCGTGACCGGCTGTGGCGGAAGGGCGAGACGTCCGGCCACGAGCTCCGCCTGCTCGATCTCGCGCTCGACTGCGACTCCGACGCGCTCCTCCTCGAGGTCGACCCGATCGGCCCAACGTGCCATCGCGGCACGCGGAGCTGTTTCGATCCGGAGAGCGCACCCGCAGAGCCGACAACTCAAGGCTTCGGCTGGCTCGAGGGGCTGTGGGAGACGATCGCCTCGCGCGCCGTCGAGCGACCGGCCGGTTCCTACACGTCGACGCTGCTGAACGAAGGTGTCGATGCTGTCGCTCGCAAGGTGACCGAGGAGGCGACCGAGGTCCTCATCGCCGCCAAGGACGACGCGGCGAAGGAGGCGATCGAGGCCGACCGCACTGCGACCCGCGACGCCCTTGCCGGCGAGGCCGCGGATCTCGTCTTCCACACGCTCGTGCTCCTGGCCGAGCGTGGAACCGCTCCGAGCGCCGTCATCGACGTCCTGCGCGGCCGGCA
>JANLYK010000118.1:0-4711 GCA_031365595.1 Chloroflexota bacterium
CTCGAGGGCTCCGGTGACGGCAGCACCGCCGGTGACGCGTTCGCCGCGGCCGCCGCCGATGCGGGTCACCCGGTGATCCGGATCGCCATGGCCGACCCGATCGACATCGGTGCCGAGGCGTTCCGCTGGGAGGTCGCGACCGCGATCGCCGGGGCGGTTCTGGAGATCGACCCGTTCGACCAGCCGAATGTCGAGGAAGCGAAGAACCTGACCCGGTCCGTCCTTGCCGCCGCCGAGTCCGGTGAGGCCGGTCCGGCCCCCGCGGCGGCCCTCGCAGCCGACGAGGCGTCGCGACTGACCCTCCACGGCGACGCGATCCTGCGCCTGACGGCGGGCGACGGGACTGTCGTCGGCGAGCTCGCCCGCCACCTCGCGAGACGCCGGCCGAACGCCTATCTCGCGATCCAGGCGTTCATCGCGCCATCATCTGCGGCGGACGCCGCGCTCGACCGGGTCCGGGCGCTCCTCCGCGATGCCACGCGATGCGCGACGACCGCCGGCTACGGCCCGCGCTTCCTGCACTCCACCGGCCAGCTCCACAAGGGTGGTCCCGACACGGGCTGGTTCCTCCAATTGACGTCCGACCACCTGGTCGACCGCCCGATCCCGGGTTGGCCGTACACATTCGGCCGGCTGATCGACGCCCAGGCGGAAGGCGACTTCGCGGCGATCGAAGCGCACGACCTGCCGATCCTGCGCGTCCACCTCGGCGACGTGGAGGGCGGCCTGATCGCCCTGGAGCTGGCGCTGCGGGAGGCGCTCGCCGCCGCCTGACACCTCGACGACGCGGACCCGCCCGGGCAGCCGCCGACCCCGAACCACTCGATCACGGAGGGCCACACGCAATGCGGATCGGTTTCGTCGGTCTCGGCCGGATGGGCGCCAACATGGTCCGGCGCCTCCTGCGCGACGGGCACGAGGTCGTGGCCTACAACCGGACCCCGGAGAAGACGAAGGAAATCGAGGGCGAGGGCGCGCTCGGCTCGTATTCGATCGAGGAGCTGGTCGGCAAGCTGGAGAAGCCGCGCGCCGTCTGGATCATGGTCCCGGCCGGCGACGCGACCGAGGCCCAGATCGCGGAGCTGATGGAGCACCTGGAGCCGGGCGACACGATCATCGACGGCGGCAACACCAACTTCCACGACGACCAGCGCCGCCACGTCGAGCTGGCCGCGAAGGGCATCAACTACGTCGACGCCGGCACGTCCGGCGGGATCTGGGGCCTCCAGGTCGGGTATTGCCTGATGGTCGGCGGCGACGAAGCGGCGGTGAAACCGCTCGAGCTGATCTTCACCTCGCTCGCGCCGGAGGGCGGCTACCTTCATGTCGGTGGAGCCGGCGCCGGACACTACGTGAAGATGGTCCACAACGGGATCGAGTACGGCCTGATGCAGGCCTACGCCGAAGGGTTCGAGATCATGCACGCCTCGTCGTATCCGCTGGACCTCGCGGCCATCTCCAACCTGTGGATGCAGGGCTCCGTCGTCCGGTCGTGGCTCCTGGAGCTCCTCGGCCGGGCGTTCACCGCAAACGGCCAGGATCTCGAGCACCTGAAGGGCTTCGTCGCCGACTCGGGCGAGGGCCGCTGGACCGTGCAGGAGGCGATCGATCATGACGTCCCGGCCCCGATCATCACCCTGTCGCTCCTGACCCGCTTCCGCTCACGCCAGGACGACTCGTACGGGGCGAAAGTGCTGGCGGCGCTCCGCAACGAATTCGGCGGCCACGCGGTGAAGACCGAGTGAGCGTCCTGTCGGCGCGGCTCCGCCCCGCGTCGCTGTCCCAGGCCGTGCCGATCGTGCCTCGCCGGAGACCAGCAGATCCACTCGGTGCCGCTCAGCTGCGGTGCGTCCCGGAATTACCAGGTACCAACGGGGGTGGTGCGTGGTCGCCCTTCACAACCCGATCCGCCACAATCGACGGTCCTTTGGCATGGAGTTTGCCCTCGGCGGCTAACACGTGGGTCGCCACGGCACGCCGAGCGGCTCCGACCGTGCCCTTTACTACGGGGGTTGGTATCTGGCAGAACTGGGCCAATGAACGGGCGACTGGTCGTCGTGCCGAGCGAGCCGTCGACGCAGGAGCCACGGACCGATGACCGAGACGGCCGTCCCGAAGCGGCGCAAGACGTCGGCGGCGCCCGACGCCTCCGAGGTCGCCCCCGAGACCGCGCCCGACAAGACGCCCCACCCGGCGCCCAAGGGCAAGGACGCGCCGCGCACGATGAAGGACCTCCGCCTCGCCCGCCAGGGCAAGCGAAAGGCGGCTCCGAGACAGGACGACAACCCGCTCCGCGAGGGCCTCCGCCTCGAGCGCGTCCCGGACCCGAGCATCCTCGTCCTGTTCGGGGCGACCGGCGACCTCGCCCACCGCAAGGTGATTCCAGCCCTCTACCAGCTGTGGCGCACGAACCTCCTTCCGCACGACTTCGTGGTCCTCGCGATCGGCCGGCGAGATTACGACGACGCCGCGCTCCGCGACGAGTTCAAGGCATCGCTCGAGAAGTACTCGCGCGTCCTGCCGCTCGACGACGCGGCCTGGCGATCGTTCGCCGCCCGGATCCGGTACCAGAAGCTCGACTTCGCCAACCCGGCCGACTACGACGGGCTCGTGACCGTCCTCGACGGGATTGACAAGGAGCAGAGCTCGCGGGGCAACCACCTCTATTACCTCGCGACCCAGCCGTCGGCGTTCGCCGAGATCGTGAACCAGCTCGGCCGGGTCGGGCTCGACCACGAGCGCCACGAGGGAGGCTGGCGGCGGATCGTGATCGAGAAGCCGTTCGGCCATGACCTGACCTCCGCCATCCGCCTCAACCGCGAGGTCGGCAAGGTCTTCCGCGAGTCGCAGGTTTACCGGATCGATCACTACCTCGGCAAGGAGACGGTCCGGAACCTGCTCGTCTTCCGATTCGGCAACGGAATCTTCGAGCCGATCTGGAACCGTCGCCACATCGACCATGTCCAGATCACGGTCGCCGAATCGATCGGGGTCGAGAACCGCGGCGCGTTCTACGAGGAGACCGGGGCGAGCCGCGACTTCCTCCAGAACCACCTCCTCCAGCTGATGAGCCTGGTCGCGATGGAGCCGCCCGCGACCTTCGACGCCGACGCCCTGCGCGACGAGAAGGTCAAGGTGATCCGGGCAATCGGCGAGCTGACCCCGGAGCAGATCCGGAACGACGTCGTCCGCGGTCAGTACGGTCCGGGCTGGGTCGCGGCCAAGGCCGTGAAGGGCTATCGCCAGGAGCCCGAAGTCGACCCCGCATCGGAAACCGAGACCTACATCGCCGCCCGGTTCGAGGTCGACGACTGGCGCTGGTCGGGCGTCCCGTTCTACCTCCGGACAGGCAAGCGCCTGCCGAAACGCGCAACCGAGATCGCGATCCAGTTCAAGGAAGTGCCACATCGCCTGTTCCGCGACTCGGGTTCCGACCCTGACCCGAACCTGCTCGCGATCCGGATCCAGCCTGACGAGGGGATCATGCTTCGCTTCGGGGCCAAGGTCCCGGGCCTCGGAATCGACGTCCGGAGCGTGACAATGGACTTCACGTACGGCTCGGCGTTCACTGTCGACTCGCCCGATGCGTACGAGACGCTGATCCTGGATGCGCTCCTCGGCGACGCCTCGCTGTTCACCCGGGCCGACGAGGTCGAAGGCGCCTGGTCGAGGGTCACCCCGATCGTGGAGTCGTGGATGGACGAGCCACCGCCCGACTTTCCGAACTACGAAGCCGGCTCATGGGGCCCGGACGCAGGCGATGAGTTGCTGGCCCGCGAGGGCCGGAGATGGCGACGGATCTGATGGCCCTCGCCGGCGGTCGAGTCGCATCGGACGCCCCCGCCCGACCGAACGAGCCGGTGCTGCGCTGGCGGTCGCGCGCCCACAGCATCGAGGAGGTCGAGCAGGAGCTCGCCCGGATCTGGCACGAGTCCAATCTCGACCTCAGCGTCGACATGGACGGCGACCACGTCAACGATCGCCACATCGGCGCCCGGACCAGCGTGATGAACCTCGTCGTCATCGCCGGCCGGCCCGAAGTCGGCGAACGCTGCGCGGCCACGATCCAGCGCCTCGTCGGGCGCCATCCGTCGCGGACCACGATCGTCCAGCCGGCCGATCCTGACGGTCCGTCGTGGCTCGATGCTCAGATCGTCGCCCACTGCATCATGCCCCGGGCGGACGCACCCGAGACGTGCGCCGAGACGATCCACCTGGTGTGTGGCGGCGAGTCCGGGCGGCACCTCGACGCGATCGTGGCGCCGCTGCTCATCCACGACCTGCCGGTCACGGTCTGGTGGCCGGACGAACCGCTGTTCGGCAGCGCCCCGGTCGACGATCTGCTGGCCATGTCGGACCGGCTCATCGTCGACGGCTCGGGCTGGCACGGCACCGGGCTGACCCAGCTCCGCCGGATGGCCGCGGCCGCCGACCGCTTTCCGATCGCGATCTCGGACTTCGCGATGGTTCGCCAGTCGCGCTGGCGCGAAGCGATCGCCGCGATCTTCGACATCCCCGACTTCCTGCCCTATCTCCGCCACATCCGCCGGATCGCGGTGACGTACGGCGTCCGCGACGAATACGGCGCCGAGACCACGAACATCGTCAAGCCGCTCTACCACGCGGCGTGGCTCGGCTCGCGCCTCGGGATGACGGTCAGCAAGCCGCTCGCGCCGATGACCGGCGGTCCGTCGCGCAAGCCCGCCGCGCG
>JANLYK010000187.1:0-4501 GCA_031365595.1 Chloroflexota bacterium
GGCGACGCTCACGATCTTCTGCGGCGGCGAGGCGGCCGACGTCGAGCGGGCCCGGCCGATCCTCGCGGCGATGGGCAAGACGATCACCCACGTCGGCCCGAGCGGCTCGGGCCAGGCGGTCAAGGCCGTCAACCAGGTGATTCTCGCCGGCACCTACATCGGCGTCGCGGAAGGCATCGTTCTTGCCCTGAAGGCCGGCCTGGACGTCGAACAGGTGGTCGGAGCCCTTGGCGGCGGGGCGGCCCAGAGCTGGGTCCTCGCCAATCGGAGCGGCCGGATGATCGCCAACGACTACCCACTCGGGTTCAAGGTCGCGCTCCATCGCAAGGATCTCGGGATCGCCCTCGACCTGGCTCGCGAGATGGGCGCCGACCTGCCGGTCTCGACCCTGGCCGCCGCGTTCGAGGACGCCCTGATCGCGGGCGACCACGCGGAGGACGACATGTCGGCCCTGGCCCGGGTGATCCGCGACCGATCCGGCCTGCCTGCCTGATCCGTCGCCCGGCGTTCCCGATCCAATCCCATCCCGCACCGGCGGGAAGATGCGGCTATTCGAAACACAGGCGCCAGCGCCGTGTGCGCGCGGCCGATCAGACGCCTGCGCCAACCCCTCCGCCGACACCGACCAGGAGCATCGGATCGCCGAGCTTGCCCTCGTAGCGCGGCCGGAAGCGCTCCACGTTGTACATGTCCGCGAGGTCGACCCGGCGCGCCTTCGCGCCCGCCGCCGGCAGCTCGGTGTGGGCGTACTTGCCGTCGCGGATCGCCATCATCCGGCCCGTAACGCCGTCGCGAACAAGGTCCATCGCGATGTTGGCAAACGTCGTCGCCACCATCGAATCGAGCGCGTCCGGCTCGCCCGAGCGGAGGTCATAGGTCAGCTCGGAGGCGACCGACTCGATCCCCGTTCGGCTCCTCAGCTCCGCCGCCAGGGCTTCGCCGACGTTGGCTTTGTGGCGGTGCCCGAACATGTCTGCCTCGCCGACGTCCTGCATCTGGGCGCCTTTCCAGATCGCGCCCTCGGCCGTCACGACGACGGCGTAGCGCGACGGGTTGGCCTCGCGATCGGCGGCCACGACCTCGGCCAGGCGATCCAGGTCGTAGGGCGCCTCGGGGATCACGCACCGGGCCGAGGTCACGTAGGCGGTGTACAGCGCGGAGAACCCGGCATCGCGGCCGAAGATCCGGAATACGCCGATCCGTTCGTGCGAGCCGAGCGTCGTCCGCTGGCGATTGATCAGTTCCTTGGCCCGCGTGATCGCGGTCGAGAAGCCGATGCAGTACTCGGTCCCGGCGACGTCGTTGTCCATCGTCTTCGGGATGGCGACGAGCGGCAGGCCCTCGTCGAACAGGACGCGCGAGAAGCTCAGCGTGTCGTCGCCGCCGATCGTGACCAGGACATCGAGCCCGAGGCGGGCAATGTTGTCGAGGACGACCGGGGTGAGGTCGACGACGCCCTCGCCCGAGGTCATGGAGGCAACCTTCGCCGGGTCGATCCAGGCCGGCACCGCCGACGCCTTCATCTTCTTTGGGTTCGTCCGCGAGGTGTGGAGCCACGTCCCGCCGGTCCGGTCGATCGTCCGCGTGTTGGTCCGATCCAGCCCGATGATGTAGTGCGGATCTGGCTCGGGATCGAACCGGAGATGGGTCAGGCCCTCCCACCCGCGGCGGATACCGACGACCTCGTCGCCGATCTCGGTGGCCCGATAGACGACCGACTTGATGACCGAGTTGAGACCGGGGACGTCGCCGCCGCCGGTGAGAATTCCGATCCTGCGTGGTTGTGTCATGGCGGTGGGATCGTACTCCCGACCGTGACGCGGGGGCGTCCCGACGCGCCTATAGTCGAAGACATGAATTACGAGCTGTTCATGGGCGAGGCCCTGGCCGAGGCGCGCAACGCGATCGCGGCCGGTGAGCGCCCGAACGCCGCCCTGATCGTCGTCGACGAGGCGATGGTCGCCCGGGCCCATGACCGGGTCATCGAGTCGAACGACCCGACGGCCCACGCCGTCGTTGTCGCCCTGCGCGAGGCGGCTCGCAAGCTCGGTCGCGAGCGCCTCGCCAATGCGACGATCTTCACGACGGTCGAGCCATGCGTGATGTGCGTCGGAGCGCTCCTCGAGAGCGATGTCGCGGCCCTCGTGTTCGCCATGCCCAACCCCACCGAGGGCGCGGCCGGGACGGTGATCCAGCTGGCCCAGCATCCCGATCTCCAGCGGCGCATCCGGGTGGTCAGCGGGATCCGCCGCGACGAGGCCGAAGAGCTTCTCGCCGGCGTCACCGCGATCGCCTGACCGGCGCACCCGGACGATCGTCGGGGTCGGGCTCCTCGCCGACCTTTGCTATCCTCTGCCGCGGAGAGGTGTCCGAGTGGTTGATGGTGCCGCTCTCGAAAAGCGGTGTGCGAAAGCACCGCGGGTTCGAATCCCGCCCTCTCCGCCACTCCTCGGGGCGATGGCCTCGCGGAGTTCGGCCTCGCGCCTCGGAGAGCGAGAGCCCGTTGGACGCTCAGGGTGCCGGTTTCCTGCTCCGTGGAGAGGTCGCCTAGTGGACTATGGCGCCGCACTGGAAATGCGGTTCGGGGCAACCCGTCGAGGGTTCGAATCCCTCCCTCTCCGCCACCATTCCTCGCCCCACTCCGGGGTTTGTCGATGACAGGTAGCAGCGCCGCGCCGCGCTCCGGGCCGCTCGTCCTCGCGCTGCCGATGGGCGAGTTCACGTTCGCCCCCGGCGAGGAGTACGAAGGGCAGAGCGGTGTCGTTGTCGCGTACGCGATCCGGCACTCGGGCGGCGTGTTCCTGTTCGACACCGGGTTCGGCTTCGGGAACGCCGAGCTCGACGACTACTACAAGGTCCGCGCGCGAGCGGTTCCCGAGGCCCTGGCCTCTGTCGGCGTGGATCCCGCGGAAGTGACGGCCATCGCGAACTGCCACCTCCACCCGGACCACTCGGGGCAGAACCTGCTCTTCCCCGGCGTCCCAATCTTCATCCAGCCGGCCGAGTGGGCCGCTGCGCACGAGCCTGACTACACCATCGTCGAGTGGATCGACTTCCCCGGTGCTCGCTATGAGCAGATCGCCGGCGACCACGAGGCTGCGCCAGGGATTCGCATCTTCGCGACGCCCGGCCATTCGCCGGGCCACCAGTCCCTCGTTGTCGAGAGCCGGGACGGGCCGCTGCTCCTCGCCGGCCAGGCCGTGTACAGCCACGGCGAATGGGTCGGGATCCCGGGCGCGCGCGAAGGCGCCAGCGTTGCTCGCGATCAGCCGGCCTACGCCCGATCCGTGGCTCGACTCCGCGCGCTCAACCCGAAGCGTGTCCTGTTCGGCCACGACCACCGCGGCTGGCCCTGACCGGTCGCGGTATCCTTCCCGAGCCGTGCTAGGCGGGGAACTAGCGGTGCCCTGTACCTGCAATCCGCTCCAGCAGGGCTGAATTCCTCCTCGAGGCCTCTGCGCTCGGAGGCCGCCGCTCCTGGCGGTGTTGAGGATCGGGTCCCGCGCAGCGGCGAATCGCGAACCGTGTCAGGTCCGGAAGGAAGCAGCACTCAGCGAACCTCGTCGGGTGCCGCGGAACGGCCTGATCTGAGTCGCCTTCTGCGGTGGGCCCGGGTGCCAGTCGGTCGACCGGAGGTGCACGGCAATTGATCCAGCCGAGCCACGGAGCCGAGTGACAGACCTTCCGATCCAGGCGCCACCGCACCAGGCCATCTATCGGCGCTGGCGTGCCCAGACCTTCGCCCAGGTCGTGGGGCAGGAGGCCGTGGTCGAGACGCTCCGCAACGCCGTCCGGACTGAGCGCGTCGCGCACGCCATCCTGTTTGTCGGTCCGCGCGGCACCGGCAAGACGTCGCTCGCGCGCATTCTGGCGAAGGCCATCAACTGCACGGACCTCCGGGACGGCGATCCGTGCGACGCCTGCCCGTCGTGCGTCTCGATCCGAGAGGGCCGGGCGATGGACCTCCTCGAGATCGACGCAGCGTCCAACCGCGGCATCGATGCCATCCGCGACCTCCGCGAGCGCATCAACTACGCCCCAACGGATCTGCGGCGCAAGGTGTACATCCTCGACGAGGCGCACCAGATCACGAAGGACGCCTGGAACGCGCTGCTCAAGTCGCTCGAGGAGCCGCCGGACTTCGTCGTCTTCATGTTCGCCTCCACGCATCCCCAGGAGTTCCCGCCGGCGATCCTGTCGCGGCTCCAGCGGTTCGATGTGCGCCGACTCACGACGGCCGAGATCGAGGGCAAGCTCGCACGGATCCTCGCCGCGGACGATCGAAGCGCGACGCCGGAGGCCCTGCACCTGATTGCCCGCCTCGCCGCCGGTGGGATGCGCGACGCCGAGTCCATGCTGGACCAGCTGCTCTCGTCGTCCGTCGACTCGATCGACGAGCCGCGTGTTCGCGACCTCCTCGGCCTGGCCGACGCGGAGACCGTCGGTGGCTTCGTGGAGGCGCTCATCACTTCGGACGCGCGCACCGGCATGCGCCTGCTCG